>JBDSPQ010000085.1:0-5359 GCA_039930305.1 Ginsengibacter sp.
GAAACAAAAACGAATGTTCCTTCCGTGCTGGATGCATACCAGCGATACCTCGTAAATAGTAGCGGAGCCTACCCTTACAATAACTATAATTATTCTACGGAGAGAACGGCAGATGGAAGTTTTGTCAGATTAAAAACGGTTTCACTTACTTATAACTTGACCGAGACTTTATTAAAAAAATCTGTGTTCAATTCCCTTTCTGTGACCGCGGTAGCAGCTAATCCCTGGCTGATATATGCCGATCCGAAATTGAAAGGACAGGATCCGGAATTTTTTAATACCGGTGGCGTGGCGCAGCCCATTCAAAAACAATTTACCCTTTCAATAAAAGCCGGATTGTAAAAATAAAAACATGAAAAAAAGCCTTTTTTATATATCCCTTTGTTTGGTTTTGATCTTTACTGCAGGTTGTAATAAGTTTCTCGAGACGGAACCTGATAACAGGGCCAAGCTTGATTCTCCCGAAAAAGTTTCACAGCTATTGGGTACAGCTTATCCTAAGAGCAATTACCAGCCTTTTGCTGAAACAATGAGTGATAATGTAACGGATATTGGTTTCGGTACAGATTTTAATAACAATGTACTTCATGATGCCTACTTTTTTATTGACACTAAAGAGACTAAGGAAGATTCTCCCGAAGCTTATTGGGATTCATGTTATACGGCCATTGCCGCAGCCAACCAGGCACTAGAAACCATAAGCAAGGTTGCTAACCAAGCTGACTACAGCGCCCAAAAAGGTGAAGCGCTGGTTGCGAGGGCCTATGCCCATTTTATGCTGGTTAATTTTTTCTCCAAATTTTACGATCCGAATACTGCATCTTCCGATGCAGGCATTCCCTATGTTACCGAACCGGAAACAGTTTTCATAAAACAGTATGACAGAAAAACGGTACAGTATGTATATGATATGGTGGAAAAAGATCTTGTAGAAGGTCTGCCGCTCATAAGGGATAATAGTTACAATGTCACTAAGTATCATTTCAACAGGGCTGCTGCCAATGCTTTTGCTGCCCGCTACTACCTTTACAAAAAAGATTATAATAATGTAGTTCATTATGCCACCGAAGCAATTCCGGGAAACAATTTCCGTCCCAATCTGCGACAGTGGAATACGGAGTATAAAAATATTACTGATGTAACAGAGCTTTTTAAAATTTATGCAAAAGCTACCGAACCCGCCAACCTGCTGCTGGTAGAAACATCTTCTTTATGGGCGCGTGAGTATTATCAAAACAGGTATAGCGTTAGCCCGGCCAAGCAATCTCAAATTCTCCCGCGGCCCGACAAGATCACAGGAGGAAATTTTGCGTTTTCACTCTATTCTGTTTTTGAAGGAACACATACCCTCATTCCTAAAATAGATGAATACTTTGTAAAGCTTTCTGTGAATGCCAACATAGGAACGCCCTATGTTATGGTTCCCCTATTTACTACAGAAGAAGTCTTATTCAACCAGGCAGAAGCCTATGTATATACCGGGAATACAGCAGCGGCCCTCGCCAATCTGAATGTATATGCCAGTACAAGGATTAATAATTATAACGCCGCCGCACATACGATAACAGCCGCCAAGATCAATAATGCATTTGGTACATCAAATATCCAGGATGGATTGATCCTGGCAATTTTATATTACAAAAGAGCGGAATTCATTCATGAAGGCATGCGTTGGTTCGATATATTAAGATACAAGGCACAAGTAATACACACCACTACAGACGGGCAGGTACTCACCCTGGCAGCAGATGATCTGCGAAAGGTTTTACAAATTCCGGAAGCGACAGAAATTGCCGGACTTAAACCCAACCCACGTTAAAACATCAATTTTAGAAAGCAAATTATGAAAGCAAAACAAATATTTATCGCGTTATTATCAGCCATACTCTTTCTTACATCTTGTAAAAAAGAAGACCCGTTGGGCAGTGTTGATAATATACCGGGCCTGGGTGGGGATACCTGGACACCGGGCGCTATCGACAACTGGATCAGTGACAACCTAACTTCTACGTATAATATTGGAGTAAAGTACAAATGGGACCAGGGTGAATTACAGGCAGACTTCAACAGGATATTAGTGCCGCCAAAAGAAGAAAAGATAATTCCTTTGATGGATGCGATTGTAAAAGCGTGGATCAATCCTTATGTGGCAGAGGCAGGCCAAATGTTTTTTAAGAATATAAGCCCTAAATTTTTCGTTTTAGTAGGCAGTCCGGCCTTCCAGCAAGGCGCTGTAAAATTAGGAACTGCAGAAGGTGGCCGCAAAGTAACCTTGTATGATGTGAATGACTTCCGCACGAAAGGTATGCCGGGCTATGTATTAAGTGATACAGAAAACGTCAAGCAGGTTTTTCACACTATTCATCATGAATATGCGCACATACTTGATCAGAATATCAAAGTACCCATCGAATTCAGCCAGTCCAGTGCATCAGCTTATACATCTGACTGGTTGAATGTAACAGAACAGGAAGCAAGGAATGAAGGATTTATATCACAATATGCTAATTCACAGGCCAGCGAAGATTGGGCTGAGATGGTGTCATTACTTATTGTCGAAGGCCAGGCATGGTTCGATCAATATGTGAACAGCATCAACTATACCGGCACTACACCCAATGGCACTACAGCAGCGATGGCACAGGCAAGGCTTCGCCAGAAAGAAGCGGTTGTTGTATCGTACTTCAAGCAGAATTGGAATATTGATTTTCGCAGCTTGCAGGCCAGGAGCAAAGCAGCCATTAATTCATTACTCTATTGATTAGTTCAACGAGTTCGTTAAAAATCCAGAAATGAAAAAAGTTTTTATAATAGTCCTTATAATTTCAGCATTCTTTTCAGCTTGCAAAAAAGAGGATAAGCCCGCGTTCGACCAATCACCTGATGAACGCCTGACCGAAACCCTTGCTGCTTACGAAACGCAGCTTGCCGGAGCGCAGAACGGTTGGAACGGATTGTTGATAACTGATAGTGGCAGGGCCGGTACATTTAGTTTTTATTTTAAATTCAATACGGGCAACAGGGTAATCATGCTTTCAGATTTTGACTCCCTATCTGCCGTTTCACCGAAGGAAAGCAGCTACCGTATAAAAGCGTTACAGCAACCCAGTCTTGTTTTTGATACTTATTCATATATACATGTGCTTTCGGATCCGGATGAGACAGTGAACGGGGGAGACCGGGGGGCCGGGCTGTTAGCAGACTTTGAATTTTATTTTGATTCTGTTTCAACAGACGTAATTAAGCTGGTAGGACGCATTAACGGCAGTAAACTCACTTTAACGAGAGCCTCACAGGCAGAAGCCGATCTATATAACAACGGTGGACTCGCGGCCGGCTTAAATATTAATAAGATACTGACTTATTTCAAACGGTTGACGATAGGTTCTGAAAAATACGATATTCAAATAAATCCCCTGAAAAGACAGATCACCTTTACATGGATCGATGCAAACGGAACACTCCAGACCTTTACTACAGGTTATTACTCTACAGCTGGTGGAATTAGTTTTACATCACCTGTTGTCAACGGATCTCAAACTATTACCGGCTTGAATAATATTTCATGGAACGCCACATCCCAAACGATTAATGTGACAGTGGGTAGCATTGCCGGCACTATAATCGGCATTGATACCCCGCTGAGGGTAGACGTAAATGCGCCAGCCAGGTGGTGGCAGTTTGCCGTCGACAATGGGAATACCTTCTGGATTTCTTTTAAGGGATTTCATGTGAATGGTGTTGACGACGCATACAATTTACAGTCTTTGGTAAGTGGCACCGAGTCCTATTATTTTCTTTTATACTGGCCGGCGTATGCTACGGGAAATGATTTTTTCGGACCTGTTTTCATAAATGCCGGAGGTACAGCACTCTCCCTTCAATATGGAAGTGCACCCAGAAAACCAACATTTACTTCCGATGGAAGAGCCATCTTTGTCGAGTTGGGTACGTATGGACCTCAGCCTCCTACCGGACCAGCAGGCCTTACCAGGGATCAATTGTATAGTGCGCGTGGATATTATTTCGTTCAAACAAGTGCTAATACGTATGATATGGTGAGTGCATCCGATGGTAAGATCTGGCTTACGTGGGAGTTTTGAGACAGGCCTATAACAATATTTCTAGAAGTTTTCACACAATACTTCTCCTTTAAAATTTATCGTGCGTTTCAAAATACGACTCACAATAATTTTGTACGTGGGTCCGTAGCCATTTACTCCGTCCTCAAATTATTCGCAGGTTTTGCAAGAGCAGCCCTTGCGGAGTGATACATGGCTGTTAAAACAGCAGTAAGTACTATCAAAAAAGCCGATACGATAAATGGAATAACTGACAAACCCGGGTTGTAAGTAAAGGCCTTTAACCAGGAGTGCATAAAATAATACGCTACAGGAAAGGCAATTAATGCAGCGATCAGGGCGAGCCAAAGATAATTACGGGTGATCATGCTTACGATCTGCGTAATGCTGGCACCCATTACCCTGCGTATGCTGATCTCCTTTTGTTTTTGCTGCGTGGTAAATGCAGTGAGACCCAGCAGGCCAAGGCAGGTAATGATGATCGTTAGTATGGAAAAGGCGGCAAATATCTTCCCCCTTTTCTGGTCGGCGGCATATTGCGAATTAAAATCCTGGTCAAGAAATTTGTACTCAAATGGCAGATTCGGAAAATATTTTTTCCAGGTGCTGCCCACCTGTGCAATGGTTGATTTCAAATCAGCTGTATTCATTTTTAGCTGGATCATGTTTCCGTTAGGTCCATAAAACATTAGGAGGGGAGCTATCGGGTTGTACAACGATTTTTGGTTAAAGTTTTTTACCACTCCTACTACTTCAAGGTAGTTACCGGACGTATCTCCCGGGAATTTCACGCGTTTCCCAATGGCTTCTTTCCAACCAAAATGCTTTACCATTGCTTCATTCACCACAATACTGTGCAATGTATCTGACAGGTTTGAAAAATTCCTCCCTTTGGCCACCGGTATATTCAATGCAGGCAAAAAGTGTTCGTCTATCGCATAACATTCGACGGCTTTATCCACGTAGCCGTTATCGGTTTGCACGGTAAAAAGATTCAGGTTCAGATTGGTGCTCCCGGGATACGAGTTTCCTGTGCCCACTACCTTCACGCCTGGCAGTGTTCGAAAGTCGTTGTCCATAGCATTTATTTTTCCCCGCTCATCTTCCCCGGTATTTACTATCACAGTCATTACCTGGTTTTTGTCAAAGCCGAGATCTTTCTTTTGCAGGTACGAAAGCTGCGAATACACCACCCAGGTACAGATAAGCATGATCATGGAAATGGAGAACTGCAATACCACCAGCGTACGTCGCAGGTTTACATTACCTGAAGCTTT
>JBDSPQ010000086.1:0-4724 GCA_039930305.1 Ginsengibacter sp.
GAAAATTTATAAGAATTCCTTTTGGTTTTTGCAACATTTGCATGTAGGTGAGAAGGACCGCATCATGTATGGGCAGAAGTCCTTCCTGTGCCTTCAATTCAATACAAAGTAAATTTTCAACAAGTACATCCAGTCTTAACTCAGTATCAAGTTGCAACCCTTTATGTTCCAAAGGCACCCAAAGTTGGCTCTTGTTTTCGATTCCTCTTAGATTCAATTCCCTCACAAAACACTTCTCGTAAACACTTTCCAGTAAACCCGGGCCAAGATGTTTATGCACCTCTATTGCGCAACCAATCACTGCATAAGTGAGTTCATTTAAATATTTTTTTGTTAATACCATTGCTGTTTTTTTTTGTTTATCACGATTTTATTTGAACCACATAAAACCATAGTTTTGACCACATAGATTTTGTTTTAAAGTAGTACCGATATCTTCAGCCGTTGCTTGCATGTCTATGTGTCAATCTATGTACCTATGATTCTATGTGGTAAAAAAATGCATTGAACCACATAGGCACATAGAAACATAGTTTTGACAAAATAAATTTTTTTTAAAGTAATACTAATATCTTCAGTCGTTGATTGCATATCTATGTGTTAATCTATGTACCTATGATTCTATGTGGTAAAAAACCCATTGAACTACATAGGCACATAGAAACATAGGAAAACCTGTGGCGGCTACTTTTACCTAGCCAGTACTCAGTTTGGAGGGTTGCATTTAATAGCGTTATGAATTGTGAATATAGGTTATCGATTGGGATTGACTTTTCATAGATACATTTTTTCGATGTAGAAAACTCAAATACTTATTGATATGAATAATGCAATAACATTTTAAATTGCTTTGGCCAAAATTTCTATCTTTTTAAGGTAAATAATATCTTTCGGATTTCCTTCCTGCCGATGTTTAAAAGAGCCTACCTGGCTTAAACAATAGTGCTTAATATTTTAATGCAAAGACAGTTAATGCTTCGCTTTACATTTTATCGGTTTTTATATGCGTTAGTCAATGTAACTTTAAAATAAAAAATGTTTAAAAGAAATCATCTGCCTGTACTCATTGGAAGTATTGTTATTTTTATTATTACTTCCTTCAAAATTCCTTCTTCTCCTTTCAGTTCCGTCGCCGTCGCTAATGAGTTTACTTTAAAAAAAGGAACCAATATCAGTCACTGGCTGTCCCAGTCGAACGCGAGGGGAGAGGCCCGTAAAAATTACTTTACTGAAAAGGACGTGAAATACCTTGCCGGCATTGGCTTTGACCATCTCAGAATTCCTGTTGATGAAGAACAAATGTGGAAAGAAGATGGCCAGGAAGATCCCGAAGCGTTTGGGCTTTTAAAAGATGCACTCAACTGGTGTAAAAAGTATAATCTTGATGCAGTGGTTGACCTGCATATTTTAAGATCGCATCACTTTAATAATAAGATAAAGCCATTATGGACAAAGCCGGAAGCTCAGGAGCGTTTTTTCCAATGCTGGCGTGATCTTTCAAAGGAGCTAAGAAATTACCCGGTGGAAGATGTAGCTTATGAACTGATGAATGAGCCTGTTGCCGAAGATCCAGAGGACTGGAACAAGCTGGTAAAAAGAGTAATACCCATCATACGGGAAGATGAACCAACGAGAATAATTGTTATAGGCTCAAACCGCTGGCAAAACCCCGATACTTTTGACCAATTGTATGTTCCCGAAAATGATCCAAACCTGATCCTAAGCTTTCATATGTACGAACCGTTTTTACTAACTCATCATACCGCTTCATGGACGGGGATAAAGGATTATAAAGGTCCTGTTAATTATCCAGGCATAATTGTAAAGAAAGAAGATCTGGAAGGATTGCCTGATAGTGTACGCACCGCGGTTTTGAGAAATAAAAATTCTTATAATATAGACAGCATAAGAAATCATATTAGCAAACCTATAGCCATTGCAAAAAAATATAACCTTCCCCTTGATTGTGGCGAATGGGGCTGCCTGAATACTGTGCCGGATGAAGCCCGCCTTCAATGGTTTCGGGATATGGTAACCGTGCTCGGCGAAAAGAATATCGCATGGTCAACCTGGGATTACAAGGGTTCATTCGGAATAATCAATAGCAAAGGAGAAGAAGAAACTGCATTGATAAAAATTTTGATTGATAAATAGGCACTCCCTTTTTTTCGAAGTAAACAGTTCTCATAATTTTAGTAAATATATAGCCCGACATGAAGTTTAACAGGATCATTTTATTATTTATCTTTTTTATTCAAATCTTCTCTAATGATTGCTATAGTCAGCAACTGAAAGACACACAATCACTCAAAATAAATGAACTGGAATACCTGGAAATGCCCGGATTGAATGTAATGCTGGCGCATGACTATTATCCGGGTGGCCATCAGAGTGGTATCAGCATCATTCAAAATGGAGTGAGGGTGGGCTCAAATGGTGATATACGGCTGGAACCAACACCAGGTCCTGGTCACGCACAACCGAAGGTGGGTAAAAGAATGGTTGATCGCGTAAACCAGGTGATAAGTGTTCACATGGAATACCCGGATTCGGCAAAAGATAGAAAAGGCTTTGGCCCGATCGTCTATCCTCAACTTAACTTTGGTTACGAGGTTAAGATAGTGCCGGACGGAAAATCATTTCGCATAATAGTTGATCTCGATAAACCCTTACCTGATGAATGGATAGGGAAAGTTGGTTTCATCTTCGAGCTTTTTCCGGGAAATCTTTTTGGTAAGAGTTATTATATGGATGAAAATTTTGGGATCTTTCCCAGGCAGGCTGACGGGCCGGGTTCACGAAACAAAGATGGTCTCTATGAAATCGATCCTATCGCAACGGGCAAAAAACTTACCATCGCCCCGGAGACGGAAAAGCTCAGGATGACCATTGAGAATGTAAAAGAAAATAATCTTCAACTTATAGACGGACGTGCATTGGTACAAAGCGGCTGGTTTGTCGTACGTTCCACTATTCCTAAAGGTGCGACGAAAAATGCTGTTGAGTGGCTGGTGACACCGGATGCCATCCCTGGCTGGAAGTACGATCCGGTTGTACAGGTGTCGCAAGTCGGCTACCATCCGGCGCAAGAAAAAGTCGCAATGATTGAATTGGATCGAACAGATGCACGACGTTTGCCTGCAACATTATTTCGCGTTTCCGAAAATGGAGGCCTCGATAAAGTATTGGAATCGACACCTAAAGAATGGGGTAATTTTCTTCGTTATCATTACCTGCAGTTTGATTTTTCTTCTATACAAAAGCCGGGAATGTACCAGGTACGTTATGGCGATTATCTTACTCAGCCTTTCCAGATAAGTGCAGATGTTTACAAGCGTCATGTATGGCAACCTGTGTTAGAATATTTCCTGCCTGTGCAGATGTGTCACATGCGCATCAACGACCGTTCGCGTGTATGGCATGGCTTATGTCACATGGATGATGCACGCATGGCGCTTATAAATCACAATCATTTTGATGGATACATACAAGGGCCTTCTACGCTTAGCAAATACCAATCAGGCGAATTTGTGCCGGGAATCAATATTGGAGGATGGCATGATGCAGGAGATTATGACCTGAGGGTGGAATCGCAGGCTACAGAGGTCTATATTATGGCAATGGAATATGAGCAATTTCATTTGACTTATGATAATACCAGCATCAACCAGCAAACACGTATTGTGGAGATGAATCAGCCTGATGGTAAAAATGATTTACTGCAGCAAATAGAACATGGCGCACTGACCGTTGTTGGCGGATATAAATCTTTAGGAAGACTTTACCGCGGAATTATTTCACCAACGAGGAGGCAGTATTCTCATCTTGGTGATGCTGCAACTATGAGTGATAATAAACCATTTGATGCAAAAGAAAGGGACCTGTCATTTATGGAAATTCAAACTAACAACAAATTAATAAATGGCACTGGCAGGATTAGTGGCGAGCCCAATGCACCGGATGATCGCTGGGTTTTTACAGAGAATAATCCAGGCCGCGAACTGAAGGCTGCAGCAGGTATGGCAGCAGCAGCAAGGGTTTTGAAGGGCTTTAATGATACACTTGCGAACGATTGCTTAACTCTGGCAACGGAGCTTTGGGACAGAACACAAGAGAAAAATCCGATGCAGCGTGTGCAGCTGGCGGTAGAGCTTTTGCAAACAACAGGCGACAAGAAGTATGGCGCCTTCCTGATACAGCAAACAGATAATATTGCTAAAAATATCGAACGCACGGGCTGGATGGTAGGCCGGTCAATGCCTGTGATCAATAACAAAAATTTCAGTAATAAAATTACAGAGGCAGTGAAAGAATACCGGCGCCGGGTAGATACGCTGGAAAAGAAAACGCCTTACGGCATGCCGTATGAACCTGATATCTGGGGAGCGGGCTGGGGCATACAGGATTTTGGTGTGCAGCAATATTTTCTGCATACATATTTCCCGGAAATATTTCCTGACACCTTTATGATTGATGCGATGAATTTTGTACTGGGTGTTCATCCAGGCGCTAATACTTCTTCTTTTGCATCCGGAGTCGGATCAAAATCGCTGACGGTGGCTTATGGTATTAATCGTGATGACTGGTCGTACATTCCGGGTGGTGTCGGGTCGGGTACAGCCCTCATCAGGCCTGACTTTCCCGAGCTGCTGGAATGGCCTTACCTGTGGCAACAAACGGAGTATGTATTGGGAGGCGGCAGCTCAAACCTAATGTTCATGGTG
>JBDSPQ010000087.1:0-6491 GCA_039930305.1 Ginsengibacter sp.
GCTACCTACAGCTTGGGAAGCTGTCGCTCTACCAGGTGAGCTACTTCCGCTTTTTTCCGAATTTACAAAACAGTTTTAAAAGATAAAATATCAGGGGATCAAATTTGAAACCTAAATGAGCATGACGATCCTCAATGTTTAGAAAACAAGGCCGAGCTTAAAGTTTATCGTGAAGTAGGCGTCATTCTTACCTGGATTACCTCTTTGCTCACCGGGAAATGCAGATAACGACGGATTAATTTCATTTTTACGATCATTTAGCAACAATGCATTTTCAAGATTTTTTCCCGTCAGGTGTTTAGAAAATACTTCCCTGTCGATGTAATTCGTACTTACGTCGTCCAGGTAATCGGTGTTCAGGATACGATAAACACATTCTACCGCTCCGTTTACAACCGGCGAGAATTTGTATTTCAGCCCTGCGCCTACAGGAAAGTTAAACTGATGCAAGGAGTATTTTTTTCTATCAGGATATTCGGAAAATCCCTGGCCTTCCGTACTTAAGGGTTGAAGACTTACCCAATTACCATCGAGGTGCGCCTGCGGTTTAAAACTAAAATACCCTATGCCCCCCACCAGGTAAGGTGATAAAAGTGGAATGTGTTCGCCAGCAGCATACCTGCGTGCATAAACAGGATGAATTTCTGTTGCCAGCATGATTTCATTTATTTCACTTCTGAAACTCAAATTCCTGCTATACCTAAAAATCGCATCGCCGCTGTTTTTTGTAAGCGCATGGTCATTTGCTTTTACATAACCATAACTACCCTCAAACCTTAGAACGATAAAATTTTGGTATGCAATACTCACGTAAACAGAACCAGCCAATTTGGTATTACCAATATTCAGATCTGTTATAAAACCTTTGCCGATGCCCTTGTGACCTCCCAGGTCAGTAAAGGAATTCATGACTCCTAATGAGCCTCCGAGTTCCACCGAATATTTACTGGTGTAATATGGATCACTTACATAATCGTACTGAGCAATGGACTGTAGTGAGATTGCGGATATAAGGAAGAGAAAGATGGCTGTTTGTTTCATAAAATGATATTCAGGATCGCACGGGACTTTCATCTGAGAGTGAAATAAGGCACGAATTGATTAATTGTGTACAATTTAGTATTTATTTTTTTTAAGCGCATGCGGCAAAGGCAGTTGTTTACAAATGGGAATAAGTACATGCTTTGAGGTGGCACCTTACATTTTTTTGTTCAATACCACTACAGCTGATCAAACAACAGTTCAAAGACTCATCAATTCACGGGTAATAATAGTGTATCCAATGCCAATACGGGTGGATCAGAAAAGTAAGCGACCTATAGTGTCATGGCTGTTTCCCGTGGCTCTCTGTTTAATTTATCAGCACAATATTTTAGCATTTCCGGAGTTATGTTTAGAGGTCTTCTTTCAGCGAAACCGGGGAAGCCAGGAAAACAAAAATTCAATTGACTTAGCCCTGACCTGAGCAAGAGAACATCCTGGCAGAACATTTTGCTGAAAATGACGGCCTTTTTTACTAAACACACCTGAACCCCTATGAAAATTCTTATAGCCGAAGATGAATTGATCATGTTGAAAACGATTGAATATCGCTTAAAAAAGGATGGCCATACTATCATGATGACTGAAGATGGAAGAGAAGCAATTGCGAAGATCGACGAATTTCAACCGGATCTAATTATTACTGATATTATGATGCCTTTTGCATCCGGGCTTGAGATAATTGAAGCTGTTACCAAAAGAGCAGGCAAGAAAATTCCCGTAATTGTTTTATCCGCCATGGGCCAGGAAAATGTGGTGCTGGAAGCTTTTCAGCTTGGTGCCGCTGACTATATTACCAAGCCTTTTAGCCCAAATGAATTATCCGTCAGGGTAAAAAGATATGCACCACCGGTTGTGTCCGGACAACCTGTTTAGATACTCCTTCTCAACCAAATACAATGGCAAAGAGTACACTTTTTATTTCTTTACAATTTCATTATTTTGGTATACTGGGTCTTATACTTACGTTTCTCGTAATAATGGCTATCTTATTTACCTGTATTGGAATATTTGTCATTTACTATAAAAGAGCTGAATTTCATAAAAAAAACTGGAAACTAAGTGTTTCAGGAATTATCAGCGAATGCGTTTTCGAGGAGTGGAATGCTTCTTCATTATCGGGCTTTCCGGCTCACCTTCGCTCCCTTTTTAATAAGAAACACTTTAGAGATTTTTTAATTAACGAGTTGGTACATACCAAAAAAAGTCTTGCCGGCTCATCTACTGACAACCTGAAAAACCTGTATTGCGGCCTACAATTACAAAAGGACTCTTATAATAAACTACAAAGTAAAAAATGGCACATAAAAGCAAAGGGCGTAGAGGAATTGGGGATGATGGAGCAAAAACAATATTGCAATGAAATAATTGCGCTGGCAAATGATGAAAATGAACTGGTGCGTAACGAAGCTCAATGTGCGGTGGTCAGTCTTTATGGATTTGAAGGTCTTTCTTTCTTTCTAAAAGACATTACTTATCCCATCAGCTGCCTGCAGCAAATACAACTATTATACAAATTGGGCGGCCTGCAACCGTCCGACTGGCATCCGCTGCAGGGATGGTTGCAGTCAGCAAACGATTCAGTTGTAGAGTTCGCCGTAAAACTGGCAGCTCTCTATAATAATTACGAAGTATATGACGAAGTGGTTACTTGTTTAAAAAATTCATCATTGCAGGTAAAACTTACAATAATTGAATACCTGAAAAAGGCCCCCAGGGAAGATGCCGCAGAAGAAATAAAACAATACTATCATTATGAAAGTAAGACATTCAGGATTAGCGCAATCAGGGCACTTCAATATATTGGCGATGAAAAGCACATTCCATTTATCCAATATCAATTGCATGATGTTGATAATGACATAAGGCTACAGGCGGCAAAATCACTATTGTATTTGCGGCCAGCGGTAAATTCAGCAGCCGGCTATGTCCAGTCCGACGACGCTCCGCAACTTGAAGAAATGTTTCCGGGGATTACTAAGGAGTACGCCGCATGAACCTTGTCATAGATTTTTTCAGCTATGGCATTCTCATCTATTCCTTTGTGCTGCTTAGCTGTTACATACTTATCGGCATATATTCAGTTAAAGAAATTCGTCACTATCGACGGAAAAATTATTTTGCCGATTTTAGGATACTTGCTGCTTCCGATCAGTTACCAGGCATTAGTATACTGGCGCCAGCCTATAACGAAGGAGCAAATATTGTTGAGAATGTAAGGTCCATGCTTTCTATACATTATAACAAGCTTGAGCTGATTATCATAAATGATGGCAGTAAGGATGACTCATTGCAAAAACTAATAACTGCATACGATCTGTATCGGGTAAGCACCCCCATCAACGAACAAATTTCCACGAAAAAAGTAAAAGGAATTTATAAAAGTAGAAACGTAGTTTTTCACCGGCTGGTGGTGGTAGATAAAGAAAATGGTGGGAAATCTGATGCACTAAATGTCGGTGTGAACATTGCAAGCCACGACTACCTCGTATGTGTAGACGTAGATTGCGTGCTGGAGCAGGACGCGCTGCTCAAAATGATCAAGCCTTTTATCGAAGAAACCAAAGTGAGGGTGATTGCCTCAGGCGGCGTAATACGCATAGCCAACGATTGTCAAATTGAAAATGGCAAACTGATAAAAATTAATCTTCCAAAAAAGTTTTTACCGCGTGTGCAAATAATAGAATATATACGTGCTTTCCTTTTAGGCAGAATGGCCTGGAGCAGGGTGAATGGGCTTCTGCTTATTTCAGGTGCTTTTGGCGCATTTGACAAGGAGATCTTAATTAAATGCGGTGGTTATGACACAAAAACGGTTGGCGAGGATATGGAATTGATTGTAAGAATGCGTCGCTATATGGAGGAAAATGATTTACCGTACAAAGTAAAGTTTATACCGGATCCGCTCTGCTGGACGGAAGCCCCGGCCAACTATAAGATTTTGGGAAGGCAAAGAAACCGGTGGACAAGGGGCACCATCGAAACACTTCGTTCACACAAAATTATGTTTTTCAATCCCAGGTATGGTGTGATCGGGATGCTGAGTTATCCATACTGGTTTTTCTTTGAATTTCTTGCGCCGATTATAGAAGTTCTTGGCCTGATCCTCTTCATCATTCTGGCATTTTTAGGTTTGGTTAACTGGATCCCTTTTCTTGTCCTGCTTGGATGCATCCTGCTTTTTGGCTTTTTATACTCAGTCTTTGCTATTCTTGTTGAAGTGCTCACTTACAATCAATACAAAAACAAACATGATGCATTGAAACTGATTATGACGGCATGCCTGGAACCCATCCTTTTTCACCCCTTCGTGGTATGGTCTGCCCTCAGAGGCAATATAGACTACCTGAGAAATAAACATACATGGGGTGAGATGACGAGAGAAGGTCTTGGCGCAGGCCGGATTGTTAACATTCCTGCTGAAATCACAGAAGAGAATGTCCCGGTAAAAGCTGAGTCCATACCAGTTAAACTAAAAAATTCCATAAAAGAATACGCACTATACAGTATCCTTCTAACGGGTTTCATGTTAATTATAAAATTGTATGAAATCCTTCGTGATCTAATACAATTTGGCCAGCCTGAAAATTTCTTTAAAGTCTTTGCAATCGGTATTGCAAATGATATTTCTTTTGCGTTGAATATAGGTTTGCTGCCTGTTGTTCTTTTCATCCCGTTATTCCTGTTGCAACCAAAAGTTGCCCGGGCAACTTTTATATTTTTCTCAGTGATAATAATAACTGTGCATGTCGCGCTATCAGAATACTTTTTGCACACGCTGGTTCCTTTGGGTGCAGATTTGCTCACCTATTCTTTGGCGGATATAAGCCAAACACTTAGCGCAGCAGGCGTCTCGTTAAATTTCCTGATAACCGGTATCGCAATGCTTTCCGCTGTTATTGCATTATTTATCATCCTTCCAAAACGGATCAGGTTAAATGATAACATTTCGTACGCAATCCTATGTGTACTGGTTTTGGCGTTCGCTGGCTCATCAGCTGCCCTTACCAACAAATGGAAACCGGGGCAGGAGTTCAGTAATAATATCGCCCTTAATAAATCGTATTTTTTTTACAATAGTTGCTTTCGTGCTTTGCACCAGCACAATGAAAAATTCATCCCTTCCATAGAGAGTAATAATGAATTCGATTATGTAGATGCAGCACAATACTCGTTTTTACATACGGTTGATTCTACTGATGTACTCTCGCCTTTTTTCAAGAAAGAAAATACGGTGCCTAACCTGGTATTTATAGCCGTCGAAGGATTAGGTCGTGCATTCTCTAATGAAGATGCCTATCTCGGAAGTTTTACCCCTTTCCTGGATTCCCTTTCAGAAAAAAGTTTATACTGGAGCAATTTTTTAAGTACCGGGGGGAGAACTTTTGCAATGCTCCCATCTGTTTTTGGCTCCCTGCCATTTGGAAACAATGGCTTCCTGGAGTTGGGAGATCAAATGCCTCAGCATGCATCGATGCTGAGCATTTTACAAAAGAACGGCTACAGCAGTAATTTCTTTTATGGAGGTAAAGCAAGCTTTGACAATATGAATAAGTTTCTCAAAATGAATAATACAAAAATATTCGACGAGAAAACCTATGAAGCTGCCTACAGTAAAATGCCTTCCATTTCCGGTGGATTTACATGGGGATACGGCGACGAAGAAGTATTTACAAAATACCTTACTTCGAATAAAAATGCTGTTAGTCCCGTGTGTAATATCGTCTTAACGCTTTCAACGCACAATCCATTTTTATTACGGGACGAAGATGTTTACCGGAAAATTTTTGAGCAAAGAATGAATAAACTTGGTTTTAATGATGAACAAAAAACCCAGCATCGTCGTTACACAGATCAGTACGCAAGCATTTTATATGCTGACAATGCTATAAGAAAATTCTTACGCGAATATGCGGAAAGACCTGATTTCAAGAATACCATCTTCATCATAACAGGTGATCATCGTATGCCGGAAATACCGATTTCAACCAAAATTGACCGCTATCATGTCCCATTGATCGTGTATTCGCCTTTACTGAAACGCCATGAAAAATTTGAAGCAATATCCACTCATCTTGATATAACTCCGAGCATACTCGCCCTTATGAAAAATAAATATGATCTGACCGTGCCTTCAGTTGCCAACTGGCTCGGACACGGGCTTGATACAGCTCATACGTTCAGGAATATTCATAGTTATCCTTTTATGCAGACCAAGAGTTCCATAGACGATTTCGTGATGGATGAATACCTGCTGCATGACGATGAATTATTTAAGATAAGTAATAATATGGGCCTTAATCCGGTGGAGAACAATGAGAAGAAAAACAAGTTACGGTCTGCGTTTGCAACATTTAAACAAAAGAATAATAGTATTATGAAAATTAAATCAATGTTGCCTGACAGCTTGTTAGCCAGGTAGTTCTAGCATTCGCAAAGACCGGCTGCAA
>JBDSPQ010000088.1:0-9341 GCA_039930305.1 Ginsengibacter sp.
TTTTTTCGTCACCTTGCCGGGTTACCTCACTTACCTGGTTATTATCCCCTGCCTCGCGTGTTTCGCGAAGGTTGCTTTCATAGTTAGTCAACGGAAATACATACGCTGAATCTTTCGTAACCGAAACAACGGCAATAGAATCTACATCTTGCTTTTGATATACTTTCAACACTGAATCAACATAGCTTTCCGTGGGATTACGAAGTATGTCGTCTCCAATAAGAACTAACGTATCCAGCCCTTCGCTTTGTGTGGTGAAAAATCCGGCATACCTGTTCGCAACACCGTTCTCATTTGCTACAAAAGTGAAATGATTGCTGTTGTATGGCGTGGGAGAACGGGCATCACCAAACTTCATATTGCTTAACTGGGTAATTTGATTCAGCGCTGCATTATTCGTTGCAAAATCTGTAATCATAAAAATATTATAGTTATGATTCAGTAGCGAAGTATCAGAACCCCTCGCCCGCGAATTGGGCCGGTTGCTTGAAAATATAATACCAAATTTACCAGGAAACGATACAAACGAGGGATCCAGGTCGTCGTACACGTCATTGGTAATCTGTTTTACTGTTTCATTTTCGATATCATAAGTATAAATATCTGAATGGCCATTTTTCACGGCGCTGAATACAAGCGTTTTTATATCGAACATGTATTTCATATCCTGAACCTGGTCGAAAAACTGCGTGAGATCTCTTTTGAAGGGCTTAATTTTTGTAACTACATCATAAATAAATAATTTGATTCGCCCTTCTTCACTATATACCGCAGCCAACCTTGTGCCCTTAGGATCCCAGGCCATTATTGGGTAATTGGGATCTATATCCCCCAGCCTGGATTTTGAGCCATATTTCAACAAGGTCTTGTCCTTGTCTTCTTCGTTTAAAATAATGCGGTATTGGCCCTTATCATATTTTACGACAGCATAAGAGGAATTGCGCTTATTAGGGTTTACATTAAAATGAAAATAGTCTTTGCGCTTACCAACCGTGACCCCGGTAATTTCGCTTCCTTTAGGATAATTTCTTCTGCGCCGGATGTCCTTATCGTATTTCTCTTCCTGGTAGGTCATAAACTCAGACAATACTTCTTTAAACTTTCTCTTTTTAGTGACTTGTGCACTGGCACGGTTGAGGCTTTTATACACCCGGGCAAGGTAGAGCAGATAGGTCGTGTTGTCTTTCTTATAGCGCTCCTCGATATAATACCAGAATGCATGGCCCGCCAACAGTGGTTTCTCAAAAGCAAACTGGTAAAAGTTTTTGTATTTGCCGCTGAGAATCTCGCTTTTTAAATCATCGTCGAGCTGTGTACTCCAGTTTTCACCTACGTAAGCGACGTATCCATCGATTAGCCACTGGGGAAGATCCAGCAATGCCTGGTTTCCGGCAACTTCGCCCAGATCATCGCCGAAGAGAAGATTTTGGGTAAGAACCAGGGCGATTCCCTCACGAATCTGCCTGCGCAGGTTTACGTGGTCGCTGGTGTAATAAACGATCATTTTATTGTTTACCAGCTTGGTTAGGCCACCATTGTTCTGCCAGTCTATACCGAGTCCAATGTTACTCTGCTGAAGATCGTTGAAGTTGTTATAGATTACAATATTTGCCCTGCGCTGTAAGCTGTATTCAACAAATTTCTCTACCGCAGGCAGTTCTTCTTCTGCCACCTGCAACACGTATTTTGCCAACTCCTGGCCGGATTGATTGAAGTAAGAATTAAAATTGGCTGATTGATAATACTGCCATTTGAACTTTTTATATTGAACACGGTTTTTCCCAAATTCAACACTACTTACCTGACCGAAGGAAAATATCGTGAGGAAAAAAAAACCAATAAGAAGAAAAATTTTTTTGTGCCTTCGTTTCTTGTGATCTTGCATATCGGGTAGTTATAAGTCTAAAATTAGTCGTTTCGGCTTAATCGATAAAATGAAATTGCCACATAGTCATCTACGTTATGCTGCAAACAAAAGTTTTAACATTTAATCCAGTACAGGAAAATACTTACATTGTTTTTAACGATGAAAATGAATGTATTATCATCGATCCCGGTTGTTACTTTGACAATGAAAAAGACGAACTAACAAACTTTATTGAGGGTAATAGTTTGAAACCGGTAATGCTGATCAATACACATTGTCACCTAGATCACGTATTTGGAAACAAATTCATCTCCGGGAAATATAACCTGACGCTGCAACTGCACAGCCTCGAAGTGCAGATGTTAGCTATGGCGCCCGCCTCGGGATTAATGTTTAATCTACCTTTTGATAACTATAACGGCAAATTTAATTTTTTAAAAGAAGGAGATACTATTTCCCTCGGGAGCGATAAAATGGAAGTTATTCATGCTCCCGGGCATTCGCCTGGAAGTATCTGTTTTTATTGCAAAGAGCAGAAGTTTATTTTCAGTGGCGATGTATTATTCTATCAAAGTATTGGCCGCACCGACCAGCCACAAGGTAATCACGCAGCCCTTTTGAAAAGCATTAAAGAAAAATTATTCACTTTGCCCGATGACGTGACGGTATACAGTGGCCACGGTCCTGAGACATCTATTGGGAATGAGAAGACGAACAATCCTTTTTTGAACTGAACCATCAACCCAATGAATAAATTTTGTCGCTAAACACAGAAAATCGAGGCGTAATTTTAATAAAAAACGTTTAGTCACACTTTCGTCAATATGAAGCGAGCCCGATAAACTTCCAAAGTGACTGACCGGTTGATTCACTCATTTCTTTTCCATCACCAATTCAATAAAAACTCCGTTGGTTTCCTTTGGGTGAAGAAAGCAAACCATCTTGTTATCTGCCCCTTCTTTTGGGATATCAGTGATAAAACGAAATCCTTCAGATTGCAATCGGGCCATTTCGATATGAATATCCTCTACTTCAAAGGCAATGTGATGAATGCCTTCTCCCCTTTTTTCTATAAATTTTGTTATAACGCTCTCCTGCGATGCGGCCTCCAGCAATTCAATTTTACTATCACCTGAGATAAAGAACGCGGTATTTACCTTTTCGGTTTCCACTTTTTCCGTCCTGTAACACAGGGTATTGAGGAGCTTTTCAAACAGGGGAATGGATTCAGATAAATTCTTCACTGCTATACCTATATGTTCAATTTTACTCATCCAAAATGTTTTAATCAAATGTACAACTGTGAAGGTTATGCAAAATCACAGCCGAATAGTGCATTTTCGACTTTGGTAAAATTAGGCTGATGCCAAAAGGTTCAGCAGTAGTTACCGGCTTTTGGTGTAAATTTGTAACCATACGAAAAAATAATTTATGTTGAAATTACCTGTTTACCTGGATAATAATGCTACAACACCAATGGATCCGAGGGTGCTTGAGGCGATGATCCCTTATTTTACCGATCATTTTGGAAATGCGGCCAGCCGTAACCACCCTTTTGGATGGCAAGCGGAAGAGGGCGTTGATTATGCCCGTGAGCAAGTAGCGCGTCTCGTCGGGGCTGATCCTAAAGAAATCATTTTTACTTCGGGAGCTACTGAAGCAGATAACCTCGCGCTTAAAGGCGTTTACGAAATGTATGCTTCAAGGGGGAATCATATTATTACCGCTACTACTGAACATAAGGCTGTTTTAGATACCTGCAAGCATATTGAAAAGTTGGGTGGGGAAGTAACCTATCTCGAGGTAAAAGAGAACGGTCTTATTGATCTGAATGAACTGGAGGCTGCGATGAGACCCACTACTATCCTGGTGGCTATAATGTATGCTAACAACGAGATTGGTGTTATACAACCTGTAAAAGAAATAAGTGCCATTGCAAAAAAGCATGGCGCACTGTTTTTCACAGATGCTACACAGGCCGTAGGAAAAGTTCCTGTAGATGTTTTAAAAGATGGCATAGACCTAATGGCGTTTACAGCTCATAAAATGTACGGACCTAAAGGAGTAGGGGCATTATATGTTCGTCGTAAAAATCCAAGGGTGAAGGTAACGGCACAAATGGATGGCGGTGGCCACGAAAGATCTATGAGAAGCGGCACGCTGAACGTGCCGGGAATAGTTGGATTTGGAAAGGCATGTGAATTGTGCAGCCTGGAAATGAAAGAAGAAGGCAGCCGTATAAGTAAAATGAGGGACAAACTCGAAACTTCCCTGTTGAAGCTTGAAGAAGCTTATGTAAATGGAAGCACTGAAAGCCGTTTGCCCCACGTGAGCAATATTAGCTTTAAGTATGTGGAAGGTGAAGGTTTGCTCATGGGCTTCAATAAAAATATTGCTGTCAGTTCCGGCTCTGCCTGTACATCTGCCTCACTGGAACCATCTTATGTATTGAAAGCATTAGGGCTTGGTGATGATCTGGCACATTCTTCGCTTCGTTTTGGTCTGGGCAGGTTTACGACAGAGGAACAAATCGATTACACCATTGACCAGGTAAGTGCTACAGTTTTAAAGTTGAGGGAAATGAGCCCGCTATGGGAAATGTGGAAAGAAGGAATTGACCTGGAAAAGATAGAGTGGGCTGCCCATTAAAACATTTTCCCCGGAAAAGCGTATATTATTCTATTAAATTCAAATATCAAATAAACTTAAAATGGCATACTCAGATAAAGTAATCGATCATTATCAAAATCCTAAAAACGTAGGAACGCTTGATAAAAGTAAAAAAAATGTTGGTACCGGACTTGTTGGTGCACCTGAATGTGGTGATGTAATGCGTCTCCAGATAGAAGTGGACGATGAAACCGGGATGATCAAAGATGCAAAATTTAAAACGTTTGGTTGTGGTTCAGCCATAGCTTCCTCTTCATTGGCTACAGAATGGCTAAAAGGCAAAAGTGTAGAGGATGCATTGAAGATTGACAATATGGATATTGTAGAGGAACTTAATTTGCCCCCGGTAAAAATTCACTGTTCTGTACTTGCAGAAGATGCTATCAAATCTGCAATTAACGATTACCGTGTAAAAAATGGCTTAAATAAAATTAAGTTTGAAGAAAGCCTGGTACACTAATTATTTTAATTTATTCAATGAAATAATTTAATAGTGAAGGTGAAAGTTGATATTCATTTTCCTTAATAATTATATTAGTTTATCAATATATTAATATGATTTACGTAAGTGATAAAGCAAAAGAGAAGGTACTCAAACTACAGCATGAAGCTGATGTAGCAAAGGAGGATTATTTCCTGAGAGTTAGCGTGGTCGGTGGCGGATGTTCAGGGTTGAGCTACAAAATGGATTTTGACAATGAGAAAAAGCCAATGGACCAGGAGTTTGATGATAACGGAGTAAAAGTAGTAACTGATCTGAAAAGTTTTCTCTATTTGGTAAATACAACTTTAGATTTTAGTGATGGACTTAATGGAAAGGGTTTTTATTTTAGTAACCCAAATGCCAGTCGCAGTTGCGGATGCGGAGAAAGTTTTGCAGTCTGATTTGTTTATTTTAACTGATGACAGGCTTGCTTTGCAAGGCCTGTTTTTATTTACCGGAATTCATATTCATTGAAGGTATTGGCTTATTATTTTCCTCCAGCCACCAGTGCAACACTATGATTACCCACACCCGGTTAAAGAAATAATCGAATCCCCGGGCGTAAAGATTTTTAATTTTTTGCACTTCGGAAAAATGCAACAGCTGATATTTTTCGATGATTTCTTTGGAAGTGTACTTTTCCACCAGCCAGGAGAGATCTGTTTTTAACCAACGCTTCAACGGGATACTGAAGCCCCACTTTGGGCGGTTAAAAATTTCGCTGGGAACGTAGTCATACAAAACCTGTTTCAACAAATATTTGAGTTCACCGCCTTTAATTTTTATGGAAGGATCGATTGTATGCGCAAACTCAATAATCCGATAGTCTAACAAAGGCACCCTGGTTTCTAAGGAAAAGCGCATACTTGCCCTGTCTATTTTTACTAACAGATCATCGGGAAGATAATAGTTAAAATCCCAAAGCGCCTGTTTTTCCATGGCACTATGCTGTGATGAATTCCTGGTTGTATTTATTGAATCAAAATTAAACCCGCTTTGGATCAGCAAGCTGTCCAATTCACCCTCACTAAAAAAGTACTGCTCCTGCGAAAATATATGTGTATTAAGATGGTCCTGGCTTTTATAGCCGAATAATTCACCTGCACGGCGGTATTTATCGTTCATCAGTTTTGAGGCTGCATATATTGGTTTTCGAAATCCCGTCAGCCATTTTTTATCAAGAGTTTTGGCCCAATTATACGCTCCGTAACCTAGAAATAGTTCGTCTCCGCCATCACCACTTAGGGCTACTGTCACATGGTTTCTTGCGAGCCGACTTACCATCATGGTGGGTAATGCCGAAGAATCAGCGAATGGCTCATCGTACGCTGGTAATAATTCGCCAAGCAATTCCATCACTTCTTTTTCTTTTACTGAAAACTCATGGTGATCTGTTTGTAAATGCCGGGCAACCTGAGTCGCATATTTTGATTCATTATACCTGCCGTCGTCTATCGCAATATTGTATGTATTTATCTTATTATTACTTACACTGGCTGCTATAGCAGTCACAAGGCTGCTATCCACTCCGCCACTAAGGAAGGTACCAATTGGCACGTCGCTAACCAATTGTTGCTGTACAGAATCCAGCAACAGCTTGTTCAGATTTTTTTTGACTGCACCTTCATCCAGCTCTGGCTTTCTATTCCCATCGCTGATATTCCAGTACGGTATTACCCGATCAGTTCCATAATTATGCTGACGACCCGCAGTGGCGATTTGTACATAGTGTGCTGCGGGAAATTTTTCAAGGTTATTAAAAATCGTTAGCGGATGGGGGATGAAGCCCAGATGCAGAAAGTAGGGAATAGCCTTTTTATTAATTGTCAATTCATTGCCCTTAATACAACGGATTGATTTTATTTCTGAAGAAAAAATAATTTCTGTTTCAGTATGATAGACAAATAAAGGTTTTACACCGGCATGATCACGACAAAGGGTAACGATGCCCGTTAGTGTATCGTAAATAGCGAAAGCAAACATGCCATTCAAATTTCTAAAACACGCCACCCCCTTTTGCGTAAACAATTCTAGTATTACTTCCGTATCAGAAGTCGTTTTAAGTGATCTGCCTTTATCCTGCAATTGTTGTTTAAGTTCTTTGAAATTATAAACCTCCCCGTTGTATACCATGATATGCCTGCCATCTGAACTATACATTGGTTGGTTGGCTGATTCGGAAAGATCAAGGATAGAAAGGCGACGGTGACCCAGGCCTACCTTTTTGTCGCGCGAAAAATAAAAACCTTCGGCATCCGGCCCACGGTGTTCAAGTAAGCTTGTAGCCGTGCGGAGATCAGCGGGCTGTATGTTCTGATCGAATGAGATATAACCTGTAATACCGCACATGAAAAACACATTTAATAAGAAATAGCAGGATCTAAACTTTCGCTGTATATCTGCTTTAAGGATTGGGTATGAATAGGCAAAGTATAATTATCTAAAACCCTTTCCAGCGCCCTGCACGAAAGGGTATTTGTCCAACCGGGATTGTCAATGCAAAACCTGAGGTTTACAATAAAATCATTTTCATCTTTTAAGTCGAAATATATTGCTGTATCGCCACATTGTTCTCTAAAAGAAGGTATATCGCTTAGCAGCAACGGCAACTGAACCGCCATAGCTTCCAGGATGGATAAAGAAAACCCCTCGAACTGCGAAGATGATACGTATAAATCGTATTGCGGCAATACATCCTGCAGGTTGGTAATTTCTCCCTTTAAATAAACCGGTACATCAAACTTATCAATCATTGTCTGCAGCAATTTATGCTGTACACCCTCGCCGTAAATATGCAATTCGATATTCGTTGCCTTACAATTTGACATCGATTTTATCAGGTATTCAAAATTTTTCCCTTCCCTGAGGGCGCCCACGCTTACCATTCTAAATTTGTCGGCTCGCTTTTCCGGACTTGCACTTGTTTTCTTAAAAAGATCTGCATCTACGAACGTATATAGCAAATATGATTTACTCATCTTTTGTTTTATAAAACCTGCATATTCATTAAGGGTACTTTTTGAAACCGCTATGATGGTATTTTTACGAAACCTGTAAGTCAACCTATCGATGAGGCGTACATGCCGGATTTTGTAATCCACCGCCATTGAAACAGCAGTATGAATGGTAGTTAAAAGAGGAATTTGCCGGGGCGTGGCCAACCGGGCAATTATTGTGGGCCAGAAAAGATGGGAATGCACCAGATCAGCATTAGAAATTTTGATGATCTTCCTCAACTTGAAAATAGCCAATGGTAATGATAAATTAGATTTCACATCCAGCGAAATATACTCATCGCATTGCAGCTCCTTTCCAAACACATTGTCACCATATAATTCCACAACAATGTTACGATATTCAGGTAATTCTTTTAGTACTCTTACCAGCATTACTTCAGCACCTCCGCGTTGAAGGCTATAAATAAAGTGGATGATGGTTTTCTTTTTCATTTTTTTTAATCAGTTTACATCTTGTTCTATTCAATAATTCTTTTCCATTGCTTGTACCGCTGTAGGCCGCCCAGGGCGCCGATTAACCGGTTATTTATAGGTGTAAAAGCGGCTCCGTTAGGAAGTATGTTCAATAGGATAATCCAGTATTTTTCAGTCCGGCGGCACATTTCAAAAATGTGCCTTTTAAAACCTGCATAGCTAATATGACCTAAAGGCAATTGAATGCCTGCTTTTAAAGCATTGTATTCTGAGCCAAAACCATCATAAATTCTTTTTAAAAAATTATCCAGTTCCAGCCGGTCAGCATGATTGTGCTGTAGTGTCACATCAAATACAAGGTAAATGGGAACTGTAATCCTGTTCAATTTATCAGCCAGGTCGGCATCTTCACCTTGAAATATCATTTTTTTATTATAGCCTCCAATCTTATCGAAAACCTTCCTGGAGATAACAAGCGAACAACTACCCACAAAGTCAAATAACTGCAGTCCGGAGACAGGGGCCTTGCCGGTTTTATGAAGTCTTCCCCACAGCGTATGATAGTTCACGTCGAGTAAATACCGGCCGATCTTAGACTTGCTAAGAGATTCCTGCAGATCTTCAGGATAAACCCAGTTTAAAAAATAAACGGCTTCCTTATTTTCCTGAGAAAAAATATATGTCCTAATCCAATCAATTGCATTTGTATTGATCCACATATCATCATCAATAAAAAAAAGTAGCTCACCGCTCGATTTTTCTACGCCGAAATTTCGGGCATAAGAAACTCCTTTACCGGGATTTTCAAAATACGCAATTTGATTTACAAGGTCGGCGGGTACTTCTAAAGTTGAATCACCATCGTTAACAACAATAATTTCTACCCCTC
>JBDSPQ010000089.1:0-7337 GCA_039930305.1 Ginsengibacter sp.
CTTTGTCCACAAAAGCAAGCCAATCTTTAAAAGATTCCTTAAATGAATTGAATAAGAAAATGATTGCTCTTGGAAGCGGTGATTCCTCCGGGTCAATAAACTTTAACCTGCTTTATGGCTCTTTCACGACCATGTTCGAAGTACTACAGGAGGCAGATGTAGCGCCTACTTCAGAGTCAGTTGCTACTATAAAAGATTTGGAAGCAAAATTGGACGATATTAAAAAAAAAATGGGAGAAAATACAGGAGCAGAAAATTCCAAAGACAATAATGCGCTAGAATAATTTGACCCCAACAATTCAGGCAGGTTATTTGTTATTTCCTCAACCTATGCCCAACCTAATTTCATTTACTGATAAAGGATTGTATTGCGAGAAAGGCAATTTTTATATAGATCCCTGGAAACCGGTTGATCGCGCGGTGATCACACATGGCCACGCCGACCACGCGTATTACGGGCACAAACATTACCTATGCCACACTTACACAGAGCCGATCCTGCAACTAAGACTTGGCACCAATGATTATGTGACACTCGATTGGGGGAAACAAATAAATATGAATGGCGTAAATGTGTCGCTACATCCTGCGGGGCACATCATTGGTTCCTCACAAATAAGAGTGGAGCATAACGGTGAAATTTGGGTAGTTAGCGGGGATTATAAAGTAGAAGATGACGGGCTGAGCGGAAAATTTGAAGCGCTGAAGTGCAACACATTTATTACAGAATCCACCTTTGGCTTGCCCATTTATAAATGGAAACCCCAGGAAGAAATTTATGAAAGTATCATCACGTGGATCAGTAAAAATAAAGAGAATGGCAGGTCGAGTATTTTACTTGCATACAGTCTCGGTAAAGCCCAGCGTGTATTACAGGCGATAAAAGAAACTACCCAAACGATCTTTGCCCACGGAGCTATTTTCAATATGCAGCAAACATTGATAGAAGCAGGATGGGATATCGCGCCTGTTGAAAGAATTACTGCGGAAACCCCAAAGGAACGACTGAAGAGTTCGGTGATCATTGCGCCACCGTCTGCTGATGGCTCCGCCTGGATGAAAAAGTTTCAGCCCTATTCTGTCGGTGTTTGCAGTGGCTGGATGCAGGTGAGAGGCAACGTGAGACGAAGAAATGTCGATGCGGGTTTTTCATTGAGTGATCATGCGGACTGGGATGGACTTTTACAAACGGTGAAGGCAACAGGTGCAGAGAGGGTTTTTGTTACGCATGGCTTTCAATCTGCCTTTAGCCGATACCTAAATGAAGAAAATATTGCTATGGCTGCGGAAGTGAAAACACAATATGGAAGCGAGGATGAAGAGGGAGCCACGACTAATGTTGCTGAGGTTCCGGGCGAATGAAAATTCATTCAAAATTTATGATGACAGAAAAGACAAATACCGGAGACGATCAAGCTCCTTCCCCTTCGGGAGACAATTGGATGGGGCTCTCAGGCCTTGAATTATTTGCTCAACTGGTAAGCGAACTCAGCAGCTCAACTAAAACAAATGACAAAATACAAAGTCTTGTAGATTATTTCGCAACGGCTCCCGGGAATGATAAAGTTTGGGTGATTGCTATATTCAGCGGGCGAAGACCAAGGCGGGCGGTTAACTCCCGGCTTATGCGCGATTGGTGTGCTGAGATCACCAACTATCCATCATGGTTATTCGATGAATGTTATCATACGGTTGGCGATCTTGCCGAAACGCTTGCATTACTTTTGCCTGAAACAAAAGATGAGCATCATGTAAACGAAAGTCTCTCGCATTATTTGCAGGAATTTATTTCCATAGAAAAACAGGATGAATCTATAAGGAAGAATTTTATTCTTGATAGCTGGAACCAGATGAACCGTGATGAAAGATTTGTTTTTAATAAGCTGATCACGGGTAGTTTTAGAATTGGTGTTTCGCAAAAAACTATTGTAAACGCGCTGGCGAAAGTAGTTGATCTTCCCGCATCGGTTATTGCCCATAGGATCAGCGGCAACTGGGATCCTGTTACTACATCTTTCGAAGACTTATTAAGTGAATCGGCTTCGACCTCTGATTTTTCGAAGCCTTATCCGTTCTATCTTTCTTATGCGCTGGAAGATGAGCCTGAAACGCTGGGCAGTCCTTCAGAATGGCAGGCGGAGTGGAAATGGGATGGTATTCGGGGGCAGGTTATTAAAAGAAACAATGAATTATTTGTCTGGAGCCGCGGCGAAGAATTGATGACCGATAAATTTCCCGAGTATTTTATTTTAAAAGATTTATTGCCCGATGGTGTTGTCATAGACGGAGAAATTATTCCCGCTGTTGACGGAAAGCCATTGGCTTTTGCAGTTTTGCAAACACGCATCGGCAGAAAAAATATTGGTAAGAAACAACTGCAGGAAGCGCCGATTTGTTTTTTTGCGTACGACCTGTTGGAATATAATTTAGAAGATTGGCGTGCAAAACCCTTAAAGGAAAGGCGTGCAAAACTGGAAGAGATTATTTTGCCGATAACAAACAGCACTATTCATATTTCCGAAATCATTCATTTTTCAGAATGGCAGGAGCTCGCTGAAATAAGAAAAAATTCGAGGGACATGAACAGCGAAGGCATCATGCTGAAACGAAAAGATTCCGATTATAAAGTAGGAAGAAAAAGAGGGGATTGGTGGAAATGGAAGATTGACCCACTAACCATAGATTGTGTGATGGTGTATGCTCAAAAGGGAAGCGGGCGAAGAAGTAACCTTTATACTGATTATACTTTTGCAGTAAAAGATGGCGATAAGCTGGTAACTTTTACCAAGGCCTACTCAGGCCTGACAGATAAAGAATTTGCGCAGGCAGATAATTTCGTAAAACGAAATTCAATTGAAAAATTCGGTCCTGTACGTACTGTAAAACCTGAGCTGGTTTTTGAAATTGCTTTTGAAGGAATAGCAGCAAGTAACCGTCATAAAAGTGGAGTGGCACTACGTTTTCCGAGAATGAGCAAGTGGCGGAAAGATAAAACTGTTGATGAGATAAATACTATCGAAGATTTGAAAAAGATGTTGGAGTTGTATGGGAAATGAACACTAATATACCAAGAGTATTAGTAGTCAAGAATATTATTTACCCCGATTTTTATTTGCTCAAGTATATCTTCCCGGATTAGACCAATTCTTTTTGTTAGTCTTAATTTAGCTATAGTTCTTATTTGAAAGGAAATTACCTGGCTTGCGGATTTTAATTTGTTAAGTTTATCAGGATGTAAAACGGGGCAGCTTTTGTAAGGTTTTATTTTGGTTGTTAGCGGACAAATAATTACAACGTTATAATATTTATTCATTGAATCGCCACTAATGATTACGACAGGCCTTACTCCGCTCTGTTCGCTGCCTATAACAGGATTCAAGTCAGCCATCCAAATTTCTCTTTGCATTATTTTTCTATTTCTTTTAATTGCTCCAAATAATCTCCTAAGCCCCATTCAGCCATTTCGATTATCTCTTCATCATTTCCTGCGAGTATGAAGGTCTCCCGAAGCTCATTTCTAATTTCTTCTTCTAAAAGTTTTTTTACAGCAATCTCGATAACTTTATTTTTGGAAATTTTTTTCTTCTTTGCATATTCTGCAACTTCTTCCATTACTGCACCGGGCAGCGTGCTGGTATAGGTTATCTTTTTATGATTCATATTTATAAAATATATTTACAAATTTAAAATATAAATTTATTCCATCAAATTTTATCCTTTAGCTAATTGAAAGTAGAAAACACATTTGGTTACAAAATCATCCACCAGTGGCTTACCTCCAAAGGCTATTCCCCATTCCCATTCCAGGAGGAAACCTGGCAGCACATCATCGATAAAAAATCAGGTTTGGTAAATGCGCCAACAGGATGCGGAAAAACTTTTTCAGTCTTTCTGGGCGCTCTTATCGATTTTATTAATCAGCATCCAAAGAACTATAAATCAGCATCAAAAAATAATCTGCAACTTTTATGGATCACACCGTTGCGGGCTCTTGCAACAGACATTGGCAGAGCAATGGAAGAGGTGATGGCTGAATTGGGTTTGAACTGGAAGGTGGCCATTCGCAATGGAGATACCAGTTTAAGTGACCGGGCGAAACAAAAAAGACAAATGCCGGAAGTCCTGATAATTACGCCCGAAAGTTTGCACCTGTTGCTGGCGCAAAAAAATTATCCTGATGTTTTTAAATCACTCAAGATAGTTGCCGTTGATGAATGGCATGAACTGCTCGGTAGCAAGCGTGGTGTACAGGTAGAGTTGGCAATTTCAAGAATTGCAGCCCTGTGTAAAACGGTGCTGAACGATAAAGAGGTAATTCTATCCAACCAAAAAAAGAGCGATGCAAATAGTCAAAATAATGTTTTGCCTTCTAATGCTTCGGGGCTTGGGAAGCTCTCGCTATGGGGCATCAGCGCGACTATTGGCAATCTCGACCAGGCTAAAGAGGTGCTGCTCTCCCCCCTCGCTGGAGAGGGGTCCGGTATGGGTTTTGAAACTGTGACAGCGCAAATCAACAAACCCATTAGTATTGAATCTGTTTTCCCCGATGAGATAGAAAAATTTCCCTGGGCCGGTCATTTAGGAATTAAACTGGTTGATAAAGTGATCCCGATTATAATGAATAGTACGACCACCTTGATTTTCATAAATACCCGTGGCATGAGTGAGATGTGGTACCAGGCCATTCTTACAGCATGTCCTGAACTCTCCGGCGCCGTTGCTTTACATCATGGAAGTATTGAGCGGGATTTAAGATCGTGGGTAGAAGAAAACTTACACACGGGGAAGTTGAAGGCTGTCGTTTGTACAGCGAGCCTCGATCTCGGTGTAGATTTTCGGCCAGTCGAGACCGTTATACAAGTTGGTTCACCAAAGGGCGTCGCAAGATTTTTGCAAAGAGCAGGAAGAAGCGGCCATCGGCCGGGAGAAGTAAGTAAAATTTATTTTCTGCCAACACACTCGTTGGAACTTATGGAAGCTGCTGCGTTAAAAGAGGCCACAGAAATAAAATTAATAGAGAGCCGGGAACCAAGAGTTTTATGTTTTGATGTGTTAATGCAGTACCTGAGTACACTCGCCATTTCTGATGGTTTTATTCCGGAAAATATTTTACGGGAAATAAGAACCACCTATTGTTATCGCGATATTTCCGGGGACGAATGGCTGCAGATATTACAGTTTATAACAGCAGGTGGTGTAGCGCTGCAGCAATATGATGACTATAAAAAGGTGGAGGTAATTGATGGTTTGTATAAAATAAATAACAGGCGTATCGCGATGCGTCACCGTATGCACATCGGTACCATAGTAAGTGATCCGATGATGAAAGTAAAGTTTCTTTCCGGGGGATTCGTGGGGGTAATAGAAGAATGGTTTATAGCCCGGCTGCAACCGGGAGATGTATTTACGCTGGCCGGCCGCAAATTAGAATTTGTGATGGTAAAGGAGATGACGGCAGTTGTAAGAAAATCAAACGCTACGAAATCCATTATCCCTAGCTGGCAGGGTGGCAGAATGCCACTTTCCGCCAACCTTGGTCATATCCTCAGGAAAAAATTTGATGAAGCTGAAACCGTTTTGGAAAATAGTTATAGCCGGCATGTGGATGAAGAGATAAGGGTTTTACAGCCTCTGTTTGAACTGCAAAAATATTTATCTCACATACCGAAACATGATGAGCTTTTGATAGAACATATTGAAACAAGGGATGGTTTTCATCTATTTGTTTTCCCATTCGAAGGCCGCTTAGTACATGAAGCGATGGCGGCAGTGCTAGCCTTTCGCATCAGCCAAATTACACCCATTACTTTTTCCCTTGCAATGAATGATTATGGTTTTGAATTGCTGAGTGATCAGCCAATCCCTTTGGATGATACCAATGCGTACGAACTTTTTTCACCGGACAATTTGCTAAGCGACATACAAAGAAGCCTGAACAGTGTAGAGATGGCCCGGCGGAAATTTCGCGATATCGCTGTTATTGGCGGGTTGATATTCCAGGGCTTCCCCGGTGAACAAAAAAAAGCAAGGCACCTGCAATCCTCCGCATCTTTGCTTTTTAATGTGTTTGCCGAATATGAGCCCGCGAATTTATTGCTTCGCCAGGCTTACAATGAAGTGATGGAGCAGCAGATGGAGGAGGAGCGGCTTCGTAACATGCTGGAGAGAATTAGTAAAAGTAAAATCGTCATTACTTTCCCCAATCGCCTTACGCCATTTTGTTTCCCGATAAAAGTGGACAGCCTGCGCGAAAACCTGACATCAGAAAAACTGGAAGATCGTGTAAAACGAATGCAGATGCAACTGGAGAAATAAGTAACAACTTATCTTCGCCCAAAAAAAATTGTTTTCTCCGGTAAAATTTATTCTTCAAAAACAAACGCTCTGGTTGTCACCGGCAAGGTGCATCTTCTGGGAAGAAGAAAAGGCCCTTATATTATCTGACCTGCATTTTGGGAAGTCGGGTCATTTTAGAAAATCAGGAATTGGTGTCCCGCAAAATATTTACAAAGAAGATCTCCAAAGGTTATTTACGCAGATACAATTTTTCAAGCCGTCTATGTTACTTATTGCAGGCGACATGTTTCATAGTAATGCTAACAAGGAAATTGACTTTTTTGTAAAATGGAGAAAAGATGTTCCTGGCGTTCGTTTTCATTTGATAAAAGGGAATCATGATTTGCTTTCAAAAAAATTTTATGAAAAATCGGGTATTGATGTATCGTTACAAAAAATGTCGATTGGGAATTTTTGCTTCACGCATGATATCGATAGTGTATGCGACGATGAAGGGGAGAAGCTTTTTACTTTCTCGGGTCATATTCACCCAGGTATAAAAGTGAATGGCTTAGGTAAACAATCATTGAGTTTACCTTGTTTTTATTTTTCAAAAGAATATGCTGTCCTCCCGGCCTTCAGTATGTTTACCGGCTTGTTTAATCTACGTCCCAAAAAAAGTGATACCGTATTTGCGTTGGTGAACGGGCAAGTGATAAAAATGCAGTAGGTTATTAAAAAGTATTATCAGGCCCCATTTTCCTTTTGATGTTCAAATAATCGAGGTAGTAAATAATTTTCACCGTTAGCTCATTGGAATGCGGGTAGGAAAATACTTTTTCTAGGTTTTTAGAATAGGTCATGTTTTCCAAACCATCGATTGATACATCAGCCATGAGGGGCGTTTTCCCAGGATACGATGGTGTAGCTGTTGAATTTAAAATACTATATATGGAACATAGCCATCTTATTACACCCATCAGAAATCGATTTTGCTAAGAATGCCAGGTGATTGCTCAACGCCGTATGTTATTTAGTGATTCCGCCTTTTTATCTCTGCT
>JBDSPQ010000090.1:0-5339 GCA_039930305.1 Ginsengibacter sp.
GTAAAAGAAATACGCGATAGCGAAACAGATAAAAACACAGGCGACATCGTCAGTGTAGATATTTTCAGTGAAGGTGATAAAGTAACTGTTGTAGGTACCACCAAGGGAAAAGGTTTCCAGGGTGTAGTGAAGCGGCATGGTTTCCATGGTGTAGGCGAGCAATCGCATGGACAGCACGACAGGTCAAGGGCGCCGGGTTCTATCGGCGGTTCATCATATCCTGCCCGCGTATTTAAAGGAATGCGTATGGCGGGCCGTATGGGTAATGATAAAGTGCAGTTGAAAGGCCTGAAGGTGGTGAAAATTTTCCCTGAAAAAAATTATATATTAATAAGTGGTTCGGTTCCCGGGCACAATGGTTCCATCGTTTTAATCCAGAAATAATATGCAGTTAGAAATATTAAATGTAGAAGGTAAGAAAACTGGCAGAACGATAGACCTGCCGGATGAAATCTTTGGTGCAGAACCCAATAGTCATGTGATTTGGCTGGCCGTAAAGCAATACCTGGCAGCACGCAGGCAAGGCACCCACAAAGTAAAAACAAGAGCTGAGGTGGAAGGATCTTCCAAGAAGCTACATAAGCAAAAAGGAACAGGGGGAAGCCGTAAAGGAAATCTCCGTAATCCACTTTACAAAGGTGGCGGTACTATCTTTGGGCCCAAACCTCATGGCTACGACTTTAAGTTGAATCGTAAGGTTAAGGATCTTGCCCGAATCGGCGCGCTGAGCAGCAAGGCAAAAGAAAATAAGATTTTCGTTGTGGAAGATTTTAATATAGAAAATCCTTCTACAAAAGAATTTACAAAAATATTCAACACCTTAAATACTGAAAGTCGGAAAGCGCTTTTCATTATGCCTGAGCACAATGAAAATGTATATAAGAGCTTTAGAAATGTAGCTACTGTTTGCGGTACATTATTGAGTGATGTAAATACTTACGATATTATCAACTCCGATGCGGTAGTTTTTACAGAAGGAGCAGCTAAGATATTTGTAGATGAAAATAGTGAAGAAGATAAAGAGGTTGCGGAAGCATAAAGAATAAATTTCGAATTGTTGATCTTGAATTTTCAAATTTAATTAAAATGAAACTTTCTGAAGTTTTAATAAAGCCGGTTCTTTCTGAAAAGGTAAACAGGTTGACTGAAAAGTTTAACAGGTATACGTTTGTAGTGAATCGCAAGGCTAATAAGCTGGAAATAAAAAAGGCAGTTGAAGATTTTTATGGTATACAAGTAGAGTCTGTGAATACTATAAATGTGCCTTCAAAAGTAAAGCAGCGGAATACCAAGGCAGGACTTCTTACCGGTAGAAAACCAGCGAAGAAAAAGGCAATAGTCACTGTAGCTGAGGGAGAATCTATCGATTTGTACGGTAACGTGTAGAAATGGTATTGATTAAACAGGAACAATCAGATTAACCAGACGGAGAAAAAATATAAATCATGGCTTTAAGAAAATATAAACCGACTACAGCAGGTACCAGATGGAGAATTGGTAATGCATATGCTGAAATAACTACCAATGTTCCCGAAAAGAGCCTGGTGGAAAAAGTTCATCATACTGCCGGTCGAAATTCGCAGGGACGTCGCAGTATGCGGTATTTGGGTGGCGGCCATAAGAGAATGTACAGGGTGATTGATTTTAAGAGAGACAAAAAAGATATACCTGCCACTGTTAAGACCATTGAATATGATCCAAACAGGAGTGCATTTATAGCTTTGATCTCGTATGCCGATGGCGTAAAAAAATACATAATTGCACCCCAGGGATTGCAGGTAGGCGCCACTATAATAAGCGGTGATGCAGTGGCACCTGAATTAGGAAATGCTTTGATGCTGAAAAATATTCCTTTAGGTACTGTGATACATAATATAGAGATGCAACCAGGTCAGGGTGGAAAAATGGCGAGGAGCGCCGGAGCCTCAGCACAGTTAGCTAACAAAGAGGAAAAATATGGTGTTTTAAAAATGCCAAGTGGCGAGCTAAGGAAAATTTTAATCAATTGCTATGCAACTATAGGTGTTGTGAGCAACAGCGATCACAACCTTCAAAGTATGGGAAAGGCGGGAAGAAACCGCTGGAGGGGCATTCGGCCAAGAACACGTGGTGTGGCCATGAATCCGGTAGATCATCCGATGGGTGGTGGTGAAGGAAAAGCTTCAGGTGGACACCCAAGGAGCAGGACTGGAAAGTATGCGAAAGGTGAAGTGACCCGTACAAGAGGAAAAGGTTCTGACAAATTAATTATACAAAGAAAGAACGGTAAGAAATTACCTAATAAATAAAAGGCTTAGCCTTAATTGAAATCTTAAATCGAAATTATCAATGGCTCGTTCAATAAAAAAAGGACCTTATGTAGAGGCTAAGCTTGAGAATAAGGTGCTTGGCATAAATGAAGGAACTACAAAAAAAGGGGTTATAAAAACATGGTCCCGTCGGTCGACCATTACGCCTGACTTTGTGGGGCACACTTTCGCGGTGCATAATGGGAACAAATTTATTCCTGTATATGTCACAGAGTTTATGGTTGGGCACAAGTTGGGAGAATTTGCGCCCACACGGAATTTCAAAGGACATTCCAGTAAGAAGATTTCATAACCGGCGCAATTGATAGTTGCTTATTGATTCACAAAAGATATCAAGAAATTTAAAAAAATGGAAGCTGTAGCTAAACTGAATAATTATCCCACTTCGCCTCGCAAAATGCGTTTGCTGGCAGACTTGATAAGGGGGCTCGAGGTAGAAAAAGCTTTAGGAATATTGCAATTCAATCCTAAACATCCTGCGGTGCCTATGTACAAACTGTTGAAGAGTGCGATTAATAATTGGGAGCAAAAAAATTCTGATGATAAAGTGGAAGACGCTGGACTGGTTGTAAAATCGATCATGGTAGACTGTGGGCGGGTTATAAAGCGTATGCGACCGGCTCCCCAGGGAAGAGGTTATCGTGTTCGAAAGCGTAGTAACCATGTTACGATTGTTGTTGATGCACTTGGTGTCAAATCGATTCCTGTTACAAAAAAGACAACTGCCAAAGCAGAAGTGGTTCCGGCAGAAGAGGTTAAAGGGCCTGAAAAGCCAGCTAAATCAGTTGCAAAGAAGCCTGTTGCAAAAAAAGAAGTAGCAGCAAAAGCACCTGCTCCTAAAAAAGCGGTGAAAGCATCAACAATTAAAGCAGATAAAAACGCTTCAGCAGAAAAGACTGAAAATAAAGCCGGAGATAAAAACTAAAAAATAAAAACCGAATATGGGTCAAAAAACAAATCCGATTGGTGCCAGGTTAGGAATAATCCGTGGCTGGGATAGTAACTGGTTTGCAAATCCTAAAGACTATGCAAAGAAATTGATTGAAGACGACAGAATTAGGACTTATCTGAATGCCCGTATCAATAAGGGTGGCATTGCAAAAATTGTTATAGAACGCACTTTAAATAAACTGATCATTACGATTCACACTTCCAAGCCAGGTATCATTATTGGTAAAGGCGGTGGTGAGGTGGATCGCATCAAAGAGGAGTTGAAGAAATTGACCGGAAAAGATGATGTTCAAATTAATATCCTCGAGATTCGTCGGCCGGAGTTGGATGCAAATATTGTTGCCGATACAATCGCACGTCAGATTGAAAATCGTATTAATTATAAAAGAGCTATAAAAATGTCTATTGCCTCTGCCCTGAGGATGGGTGCAGAAGGAATAAAAGTAAGGGTAGGTGGCCGTTTGGGAGGCGCAGAAATTGCGCGGAGCGAAGAGATAAAGCAGGGACGCACGCCTTTGCACACTTTCAGGATGGATATTGATTATGCCAATGTATTTGCCCAAACGGTTTATGGGAAAATAGGTGTAAAGGTTTGGATATGTAAAGGTGAAGTTTTAGCGAAGAGAGATCTCAACCCTAACATTATTGCTGGCGGCGGTAAGACAGATGGCGATATGCAGCAGGGCGACAGGAGAGGAGGGTTTGGTGACAGAAGAGGTGGTGGCGATAGAGGAGGTGGCGACCGTCGTGGTGGTGGTGGCGGCGGCGACAGGCGCGGTGGTGGCGGAGCTCCCCGTGGAGGAAGACGCTGATAAAGTTTATTTTAAAACTATCTCTCGGAAGATAGAAGAATTGATAATTTTTCAAAAAGTAAAAAATGTTACAGCCAAAAAGATCGAAGCACAGGAAAATGCAGAAAGGGCGCATGAAAGGGGATACTAAGCGTGGTGCCACTATTTCCTTTGGAACTTTTGGATTAAAGGCTCTGGATTCAGTATGGTTAACCAACCGGCAGATTGAGTCAGCCAGGCAAGCAATGACCCGTCACATGAAACGGGAAGGAAATGTATGGATCAGGATTTTTCCTGATAAGCCCATCACTAAAAAACCTGCTGAAGTACGTATGGGTAAGGGTAAGGGTAACCCCGAGTATTGGGCAGCGGTAGTTCAGCCGGGACGGATATTATTTGAAGCTGACGGTGTATCACTTGAGATTGCAAAAGAAGCTTTTGAACTTGCCGCACAGAAATTACCGATTGCTACGAAGTTTGTAGTAAGAAGGGATTATGAAGCATAAAAAATAGCTGTTTACTCAATAGCTTATTATAAAATACGATACAATGTCTAATAGAAACGAATTCGTAAATAGCCTCAAAGAAATGAACGAGGTGGATTTAAAGGCGAGAATAGAAGAAGACGAACTGAGGGTCAAGAAGTTGAAATTTGCTCACGCAGTTTCTCCCATCGAGAATCCCATGAACATTCGTGACGTAAGAAAAGATCTTGCCCGGTTAAAAACTGAATTAAGGAAAAAGCAATTAGGTTCAAAATCCTAAATACAACATAATGTCTGATAGAAATTTAAGAAAAACAAGAACAGGAGTGGTTTCCAGCAATAAAATGGACAAAACCATTACAGTGAAAGTAGAGAGAAAAGTGAAACACCCTATCTATGGTAAGTTCGTAAAGAAGACGACTGGTTTTCATGCTCATGATGAAAAAAATGAATGTAGTATCGGTGATGTTGTGAAGATTATGGAGACAAGACCAATGAGTAAATTGAAAAGGTGGAGACTGCTTGAAATAGTTGAAAAAGTAAAATAAATTTCACCAGGAAGCTAAAATCAAAAAGTAAGGTTTGGCTTCCATTTAGATCAATATAAATCTAAAACGGATCTAAAATTTAAATTAAAATGATACAGCAAGAAAGCAGGTTGAATGTAGCAGATAATAGCGGTGCGAAAGAAGTGCTTTGTATAAGAGTACTGGGTAATTCAGGTCAGGATTACGCTCATGTTGGTGACACAATTGTTGTAACGGTAAAAGATGCTTTACCTGCTGGGGGAATTAAAAAAGGCA
>JBDSPQ010000091.1:0-8186 GCA_039930305.1 Ginsengibacter sp.
TGTGCTGTACCATACAGGAGAAATGTGGCCGTTCGAAAGAAAGAAGATGTCTTCGTTTTTTCCATCCATATCAAACCCGTCCTTACGATCCATTATTTTAAAATATAGGGCGGTAAAAAAATCTGCACAACCCATGGACCCACCGGGATGACCGCTTTGGGCTTCATATACCATTCTAAGGCAATCTCTTCTTATCTGTGAGGCCAATGCTTTAAGCTCTTTTATTTCCATAAATCATTTTTTATATTTCTCTGCGAACGTACATCAAATCCCATACATCGCAAAGAGCCTTTTACCATCATAATTTTTTGAATAATTTTTATTGGTAATAAATTATTACTCACACTAAAAATTATTTTGAATCTGGAGTGGGGGTAGTAAAAGAATATTGTAATTGGCGGAGTATCAAAACATTTATAGTAAAAAGCTTTGATTAACCAGAAAGCTTTCTATTTTTGCAGTCCAACTCTTAGGAATTACTCCACAAGATTTTCATTATTTCCTCTTAATATCTCCAGAGAAGACCAGCTTGCCACAGGGATTATCATTTATTATTTTATTGAGTGTGGAAACCAGGGTTAGATTTTTATTGACAGTAATGTTTTGATAGCTGCGTTATTAAATGTACAGACCAAAATAAAAACTAGCGAAAATCATTAATTTATTACGAACGATGCAGTTGATGTCAACATTATTGATTTTATGATTTGCGAGTCTTTCCGGAACAATACATAACGAATAAAAAATAAAGTTGAACTGCAACCCGGTGATTTAATGGGCCTTTGTAATAAAGCCACAATAAGTTTTTGCTCGTCCATTCTATACATCTCCAATCATCTTAGCAAAACACAACCGAATCCGCCCTGGCAGCATTGTAGAAGAACTTCGTTTACAAACAATGTTCTTTTGACATCCTTAATAAAATTAGAATTCATTGCTTTGAACCTTTTTACACTGCAAATATTTTACGGGAAATGGAAATGCCAGCGGGTATTGTGGATACTTATGTTCACATCAATGGCGATTCAATCAAGTGGACAAATGCGCAATTACCAGCTCATTTATTCTGATAATATACAGGGTGGGTGTACGATGTTTGGAAACACCCTTATGCAGATTGTAAATAATGGAAGTGTAAACCTTGCCAAAATGAATGGTAATATGTACAATGGCAATAGTGTGTATGGAAACGATAACGAAAATATGCAGTACATAGATATTGACAGCAGCATTGGTCAAGGGAGCGTCACCAGAAATTCTTCGTCTGCAGATCTGCTGTTACCGGCAGGAACCAATACAATTAAATTAGCCAGGCTGTATTGGGGAGGCTATATACAAAATTCAGAATTTGATCTGCAAGCTGATACAAATCGTATCGTTAAAATAAGGAAAGGAACAACTGGCAATTACGCCGATGTGACCGCTCTTGGCATCGACGAAATGCATCCGTCCATCGGATATACGGAATACCAGGCTTATGCGGACATTACTGCTTTTGTGAAAAAAAGTGGGGCAGGAACGTATGAGATTGGAAACGCGCCTTTGAGCACGGGGCCGGTGGGGGGCGGAAATCACGGTGGATGGTGTATCGTGGTCGTATATGAAAACGAACTACAGGATTATAGTAGTATTCGTTTGTATGAAGGATTCCAACAGGTATTCAATAATGCCAATCCACTTTCTACATCAGTTACATTAACGGGCCTGGATGTGCCATCGGGTGCTCTTGAATTGAGGGATGCCAAAATGGGTGTGCTTACCTGGGAGGGCGATGCCAATCTCAAAAAAGACTATCTGAAAATCAACGGTCATCTTTTTTCTAATATAATGAACGCCGCTGACAATCCCTGGAATGGTACTATTACAAAAAATGGCATCCATGTATCTTCAAAAAATCCCAATTATTCTAACCAGATGGGTATTGACATAGATGAATTTGAAGTCGGAAGCGGATATGATATTTTACCGAATGCGAACAAAGTCGCCCTCGAGTTCGGAACGGAAGCTGATCAATATTTTCCGGGCGTGTTCACTTTTACTATTAAGATGAAGGATCCGGAAATTACACTTGACAATATAGTGACAGATGCAAACAACAATCATTTAGGAGAAGTAAATGAAGTGCTTACCTATACACTAAAAGTAAGCAATACCGGTAGCGGAAATGCGAACAATATAGTTATTTCTGATACTTTACCAAATACAGTAACCTTCGTTCCGGGGTCATTGAAAGTGATAAATGCAGAATTAATAACGGAAAGACTAACGGACCAGGCGGGGGATGACGCGGCAGAAATTATTGAAAATGGATCTTTACAAACAGTGCGGTTTAGAATAGGCAGCGCGGCATCTGAAACTAGAGGTGGCTTTCTGGCCAAAGGTGAGAACTATGTAGTGCAATTTCAGGTAACAGTGAATAAACCCAGCTATAACAGGCCTGTTCCTTCTATAATAAATATTGCACGGTTAAAAGCTACATCAGATGCATCAATTTATTTTGTTGATGATGCAAGCTCCGTTATGAATCCTGAAGGTGGGTTACTTCCTGTTACACTCTTATACTTTCGCGGGGAAACCAGTTCAAAAAATGCAAATGCAGTTGATTTGGAATGGAAAACGTCAATGGAAACAAACTGCAAAAGTTTCGTAATAGAAAAAAGCCAGAATGGAATTTTATTTACTGCCATCCAAACCGTGAAAGGTAACGGAACAACCTCCTTGCAACATTTGTATTCATACAATGATATTTTAAATCAGAGGGATGGACAACTGATTTATTACCGGCTCAGGCAAATAGATTTTGACGGAAAAATTTCTTTTTCGGATGTGATCTCAATAAAAAGAAATCGCCAGGTTAGCGGGTTAAATGTTTATCCTAATCCTTTCAAACGCAGGGTTGAAATAAAGGTAAATTGGCCTAAAGATGAAAAGGTTCGCGCCTTAATTTACAATGCAGAGAGCAGGTTGGTCTTTTCAAACAGTATAGGAATTCTAAAAGGGGAAAACCTGCTTAAGCTGGAAGAACTGGATAAATTACCAGCAGGCAGTTACCTCCTTCAGCTTACATCGCCCGGCTATATTGTAACACAAAAAATTATAAAACTATAACTCAGGTTTCCCCTGTTATTATTGGAAAATAGCGATTTAGCCAGACTTATAGATTCATATAAGACTGCAATGCTTTTACATAATTTTCGAAAGCGGTAATGCCTTCTGGCGTAATCCTGCATAAGGTTTGCGGATAGTTATTTTGAAATTGTTTTTTTATATCTATATAGCCGACTTCTTTTAACTTACTTATTTGTACGCTAAGGTTGCCTGCCGTGGCATTTGTCTTTTCTTTCAAAAATGTAAATTCAGCTTCTTTTACGCTGATTAAAAGTGACATAACAGCAAGGCGTAGTTGTGAATGTAATATGGGGTCCAGTTCTTTAAAGTCCATTGTTGGGTTTTGCTATATTCCTATAAAACTTTGCTCTTAAAATGAAACCCGGGATAATCCAGGCTATGGTTGCGCCCAATGCGACTAACAAATACGTATTATAACTTTTATAAAAAAAAGCTATAATGCATAGTATCCAGCACGTAATTCCACCAATAATGAATGGCAAAAATTTGTTGATACACCCTGATATAAAAGTTGGAATGCCAAATAAGAGGAGCAAAAGCGGAAGTACGATATATCCAATGCCTGCGAAGCCTCCTGCTATGGTAATTATAAGAACACTTATTCCAAAGGCAAGCCATACGTATTTATGCGCTTCATCCTTATAGGTAACAACGTCTTTATATTTTTTTTCTCTTCTTTGAAAAAAAAATTGTAAGACAAAAGTGATGATCATTAAAAACAACGGGTTGAAAGGCATTTTAAAACTTTCAACTGCAGCATCCAACCAGGCTAATGCGAAGCAAATGACATTTGTAAACCCCCACAGCAAAGCCCCAAGTCCGCTTTCGTAATAGTGGTTTTTGGCTTGGCTGATCATTCCGGCAATCAGTTGCAAACTTTCCTTTTCAGAGAGAGATTTCTCTTTCATACTAGATTTTCGTTTTTAAATTTCGCTTTCAGCAAATATCCAGGAACGATCCATGCAATAACAACAGCAAGTGCAATTAAAAGCAATTGAAACTGGTAATCCGTAAGAACTGCTGCAATAGATAAAAGCCAGCAACACGCCCCACCAAATTTCAATGGATTAAATTTTAAAATGACACCGGATAGGATGGTAGGCATCCCATACATCACCAGCACTGCGGGATTGATGCCCTGGTATAATTTAAAGTATATCAGGATAAAGACAAGCAAAGTGGTACAAATCATAAAAACCAACCAAACATAGCTAGTGATTTCGCCGGTGTAGGTTCTGGCGGCCCGCTTCTTTTTCCTTTTTCGAAGGTATATCACCTGGTAGATTGGAGCCAGCCATGTCAGATACCAGATATAATACGCGTTCTGATTATTAAAGAAATAAAGTGCAATAAACTGGACGATGCAGCATAGGAAAATGAGCCATCCCCAAAAGATGTACAGAATACCAGTTTCGCTAAAGCGATTTTTGGCCTTGTTAATCATCGAAGTGATTAGCTGAATACTTTCAGTTTCAGTCATATTTTTTTCCGGATGGCTCATTTTTTTTATTTGTATTGAGAAAGGAAATAGCTGATTGAGGTTCCACCCCAGTTAGCCGAAAGCTCACTTTCGGGTTTGAAATTTTTATTCAGTGTATCGGCGTTATCAAAATATGGCCTGGCTATATCCTTACCTCCACCAAATGCTTCCGGTGTATAAAATTTACTTTGAGCCTCTAATAGTACAGGACGTGGATTCGTTGGGTCAAGAGATTTCGCCTTTTCAATAAAACCGGCAGATTCAGGACCATAGGTCATATACCGGCTTTGTGGATCCACCATCATATGGGCGGTGGCTACCATACTTTTAATAACGTTGATTTCTGAATTATCCTTTCCTAAAATTCCTTCAGCCGTTGCTATCAAAGCCTGCGCCTTATCTGCAATAGCGTCCTTTTTTGAATTGTCCTGATCCATGTAAGCCTGCATTATTGTACAATATGCGGCATAATAGTAGGGAAGCCACTGTGTTTTCTCCGCTTCGGCAATCCTTTCGAAATTATTTGCCAGTTCAATTGGATTATTATTTGCCATCATAGAATCCAATTTGCCAATATTTGTTTTCATTGCGGATACATATTTCTCGCTTTGGGAAAATGCGTTGGTGAGCGTAAAAAACATTGCACCTAATAAGACTACTTTTTTCATTTTGTTTTTTTTAAGTTTTAGTAATTATTTTTTTTAAGTTTTTCATATTCCCGCTCGGCTAGCCTGTTGGTATTATGAAACGCTCCGAGGTAATGAAAGAGTAAACCAATGCCCCAGCCAAACATTGGCCAAACAGGCCATGGAATGCCACTTCTGTCGTTCAGATTGTCATTGCCATTTTGGAGACTAATGTACCAAAGCGTCCAGAAAAAAATATTCATAATGAAATAGATTAATGCATGGTACTTAAATGATGCCCGCTTCTGCGCGGTTTTCCAGATTACCGGATCTTTCTGTTCGTTGGCCGAAGAAATATTTGTTTGGCTGTTTGTGTTAGAGTCCATAAGTTTTATTTTTAGAGTGTTATAAATGATTGTTGATAGTGTCTTCAGTTCTGTCTATTCCAAGGCTGATAAAACATCCCAGATATATAAACCTTTTCGACGATGGTATCACCGCAACTTTATTTTGCCTGTTGGCTGAATAATTATAACTATATATATTATTTGCACCAAGGACATTTGTTACCGATAGTACAAACACGGTAAAACCTTTAGCGTTTTCTTTGCCAATTGAAGGCAAATAATTCAGGCTAAGGCTGAGGCTATTGTAATCTTTGGTTTTCCCCTGGTCAAATATTTTAAAAGAGCTTAAGTTGTTATCGTAGTCAATATTATAATATGGACGTCCTGTGGCGTATGTATAGGATGCGTTAAACTGTGTTTTCAGATTGGTAACAAATTTTTTCAAAACAAGGGAAGCGGTATGTTTTGCTGCAAAGGGCGGCACGATCGCAAAAGGATAATTTAAAAAATCCCTTTTTGTATCCAGGTAAGAATAAGAAAGCCAGTAATCAAAGTTTCGGATCGTTTTTTTGTCTCTCCAAAAAAACTCTATCCCCTTCGCATCGCCAAAGCCTCCATTATTAATGGCTGTAAGCCGGCCATTATTGAGTTCTGTTTTGAATAAGTCTTTATACTTTTTATAAAACAGCTCTGTACGAAAAGTGCGAAGGCTGCTTATCTTTTGGTATTGAAAGATATAATGTGATGCTTGCGCAAAATGTAATGCGTTATATGCGGGCAAATATTTGTTTTCCGGGTTTTGGAAGAAAATTCCATATGCGAGGGAAGCCTGGCTATTATCTGGAAATTTATAAGCCAATGAAATTCTTGGCGCCAGATTCCATCTACCTAACATTTGCGAATGCTCAGCCCGCGCGCCTATTTTAGCGGCCAGGTCATTTGTGAGGTAAAGATCACTTTCAGCAAATGTCGAGAGGATCTTTTCTGTTGTCTTTTGGCTATACTCGCTTGCATTATATTGAATGTAATTCGAACGTTCGTTGCTAAAGTTATATTCGCTACCGAATCTTACAGCGCTAAGTCCATTCAGCTTTTTTTCAAAAACGAGTTTGGCATTGGCATATCGGCCATTACTTATAACACCGAAATTTTTGTATGAATAAAGAGGATCTGTCGTAATTACTTGCTTTTTATCTGCCTGGTCCTGCAATTCATTTTTTATATCATCGCGGTTGGTGCTATAAGAAGTTCCGGCCTGCACCCGCCACCCGCCACCTAATTTTTCTTTCCAGGAAAGATTGTGGTACATATTGAAATTTTTTAAGCCAAAGGCGTCTTTCAATATTAAAGAATCCACATCCTGATTTCTGAAACCTACATCGGTGGTGCTGAAATATCCAAAATATTTAAGTATACCTGTTGAAGAAGTTTTAATTCTGAAGTTAGCATCACCCTCATGCAGTACGGGTATTTTAAAATAGTCAAATTGCTGTTTTATAAGATTATATACCAATGCAAGATTTACATAGGAATAAGTAATGCCCCATGATGATTTTTTATTTTTTGCAAGTGTTTGAATACCGGCATTTGCTGCCAGGTAGGAAATCCCAAATTCTGCGGAGGTTTTTTCGGGTAAGTCTATTGACTCTAATAAAAGTACTGATGAAAGGGCTTGGCCGTATAAAGCAGAATATCCGCCGGAGCTGAAAATGGTCCCTTTAAATAAAAATGGGTTGAATCGTCCTCTCGTGGCCTGGTTGGGCTGACTTGAATAGAAGAAGTTATTTACCAGGGTGCCATCAATAAAGATCTTGCTTTCATTGGCTGTGCCACCCCGCACAAATAGACCTTCACTTTCACCCACCTGCTGTGTGCCAGGTAGCGTTTTTATTGCGGAAGTAATGTCCCCGTTTGCGCTGGCGGTGGTAACGATATCAATCGGGTTAAGTGCTGTTGCTTTCTTTTGATCGCTTGCCTCAAAAGTTCCCGCACTTATCACTACTGCCTTTAGTTCTGTAATTTGTTCTTTTATCGAGATATTCACTTCTTGATCAGCCGGGCCGGGTATTATTTTCTGACTGTATGATCTATAGCCTGAAAAAGTCGCTTCAAGTACCTGTTCGCCATTTTCAGTAGAAGTAAAAGAATAACTACCTGTTGAATCCGTAGTAGCGCCATCGTAAGAATTTTTGATAGTCAAGCTGACGCCACCAATCGGATGGTTGTGGTTATCAGTTACTTTGCCGTAAATCTTACCTTGCGCATTGCTAATGCAACTGATCAGTAGTCCGTAAGCGATGAGTAATGGTCTCAATGTTGTAAAATTGTCACAATACTAAAGTAGTTTATAATATAAACCAACTTTTTTAAAATAAATTTTTCAGAGTTACTTTTTAGAATACTCATTTGTTATTAAATAAGTTACTCATTTTCAAATAATTACAGTGCAATAACGAACTAAAATATACTGTGAAACGTCTTTTATAATTTATCAACATCACAGAAAATTAATTTGTTTATCTGCACGCAATTTGTAATTTAGCAATAGAATTTAATGGGTTAGTAAGTACAAAGGGCTGGTTTAATACCGGCCCTTTTACTTTT
>JBDSPQ010000092.1:0-4294 GCA_039930305.1 Ginsengibacter sp.
TTTCCCTTCGAACCGATGAAGAGCGAGCCGCCTTCGTAGTCGTCCATCGAGGCCATTGCGAGCCCGGCATCTCCATCGCCCAACTCTTTCACGCGGTCCGGGATGAGGCCGCCATCCATCCAGTATAATTGCAGATCACGCCCATCTTTTAACTTAAAAGTATACCTTAATTTAGTGGAGGCAGGTATACTTTCAGGATAGTCGGCTTCTTTAAAAATACCTGAATAGACAACACTCGCATCACAGGTTACTTCAGTTGGATAGCCGAGATTAAATAATTTAAATGAAGGACCTATGATATGACAAGCCATATCGCCCAGCGCGCCTGTACCAAACCGCCACCAGCCGCGCCAGTTGAATGGCACAAGATTATCAAAATAGTCTACATACTCTGCGGTGCCAAGCCAGAGATCCCAATTCAATCCTTTAGGCACAGGTGGCTTATCAGTGGGCCATGGTATGCCTTGTGGCCACACAGGTCTGTTGGTCCAGTTATATACTTTTTCTATGTCCCCTATTAAGCCTGCCTCGATCCATTCCCTCATGATGCGCATCCCATCACCGGATGCGCCCTGGTCGCCCATTTGTGTAACCACTTTGTATTTCGATGCGGCCTGGGTCAGTATTCTTGCTTCATAGATATCATGTGTAAGCGGCTTTTGCAGGTATAAATGCTTTTTTAATTGCATTGCACTTAGTCCAACAATGGCATGATTGTGATCGGGAATCGCTACCGATACGGCATCAAAATTTTTACTTTCCTTTTCAAACATTTCCCGCCAGTCATGGTAAAAAGGCGCCTTTGGAAATTCTTCACGGCGTTTGGCAGCCATACGATCGTCTACATCACATAAGAAGGCAACTTCCGCATTTTTTTTAGGCGCATTGGCATAATGATGAATGTCACTTTCGCCCTCGCCGCCACACCCGACACAGGCGATATATAATTTGTCGCTTGGTGCAACATACCCTCTACCGCCCAGCACATGCCTTGGTACAATATAAAACCCGGCTGCTGCCAGTGCGGAATTTTTAATAAATTTCGCCCTGCTCATTCCAGGTGACTTGTCGTTCTTTTCATTATTTTCCATGTGATCTATTATTGATTTATACAAGATTTTTTCCGCAATCGATTATACCTGGGCTCGTTTATCTCCTGCGTTAAGTTAAGGATTATTTCTCTCTCACTTTAGTCGATAATCCTGTCCTTTGAAGGCAAAGAATACCACCTTCGGCACCTTTCGCACTCACTGATCAACAAAGCACGCTGTGAATCCCGGGACCCAGGCTAATTAATTGAATTTGACTGAATCCTAAACAGATTACCCTGCGGATTAGAATCTTTGTAAGTTTACACTCCTAAAAAAATTTAATGAAATATATATATGTGTTGCTGATTTTGGCTGTTACAGGAGGTGCTTGTAAAAAAGGAAGTTCCGGTGCCGAATCCACGCCTCCGCCTCCTACGCCCGTTACGGATTTGCCGGCTGGCGCGAAAGATGGCGTTGCTTTTATCAACAGCGGAAAATCTGCCATCATCACCCTTTACGCACCAGCGAAACGTTCGGTCGCCTTGATAGGCGATTTTAATAATTGGGATCCTGCTGCATCTGCGATGAAAAATACTCCTGATAAACAAACCTGGTGGTTACAGATCGACAACCTTGATCCGGATGTTGAATATGCTTACCAGTTTTTGGTAGACGGTAGTTTAAAAGTAGGCGATCCCTATTGTGAAAAAATTCTTGACCCTAATAACGACAGTTATATCTCAAACGTAACTTATCCCAATCTCAAAGCATATCCTTCCGGCAAAACAACCGGTATTGTGAGTGTTATGCAGGCCAACCAGCCGACACATGTATGGCAAAGCAACAATTTTGTGCGTCCCGAAAAAAACAAGCTGGTGATTTATGAATTACTAATCCGGGATTTTACCAACGAACATAGCTATACTTCGACATTGCAAAGACTTGGTTATTTAAAAAACCTCGGAATTAATGCCATTGAATTAATGCCCGTAAATGAGTTTGAAGGCAACCTGAGCTGGGGCTACAATCCTTCATTTTATTTTGCACCGGATAAATACTATGGAACAAAAACAGATCTGCAAAATTTTGTTGACCAATGCCATGCTAAAGGCGTTGCGGTGATTTTGGATATGGTGCTAAATCATTCTTTTGGTCAATCACCGATGGTACAATTGTACTTTGATGGCTCCAAGCCTACAGGCATCAGCCCGTGGTTTAACGTAGATCCAAAGCATCCCTATAACGTTGGGTATGATTTTAACCACGAGAGTGCCCAGACAAAATATTTCGCTAAAAATGTGATGAAGTTCTGGATGCAGCAATATAAAATTGATGGGTTCAGGTTTGACTTGTCAAAAGGCTTTACACAAAATCAATCTTCTGACGACGCGACTTTCTCAGCTTATGATGCTGGCCGGGTGGCTATCTGGAAAGACTACAATAGTTATATTAAATCCATTGATGCTAATAACTTTTATGTGATACTGGAACATTTCGCAGATGCTTCGGAAGAAAAAGTTCTGGCCGCGGAGGGAATGATGCTCTGGAATAATCTAAACTACAATATGAATGAAGCGACCATGGGCTGGCTTGCTAAGTCTGATTTTAGCTGGGGATTTTATAGCAACCATGGTTTCAGCAAATCAGAAAATCTTGTGGACTACATGGAAAGCCATGATGAAGAAAGAATAACTTATAAAAATATTACTTATGGAAACGCATCAGGCAATTATTCCATAAAGGATAATTTACCCACCTCTCTGAAGCGCGATGAAATGGCTGCTGCTTTCCTCTTCAGCATTCCGGGACCGAAAATGATCTGGCAATTCGGTGAGCTGGGGTACGACATTAACATTGATTTCAACGGCAGGACCGGTGAGAAGCCAATCAAATGGGATTATTATGACGATGCGAAGCGCAAGGCTTTACACGATGCGTATGCCAGGTTTATAAAATTAAAAACCAATAATGCTATTTTCAATTCGACCACATTCAGTTATGATTTAACCAGTGCCATCAAATACATTAAGCTAACCGATGCCGGAAATACAGTGGTTGTCGTGGGCAATTTTGATGTGGCCGGACAATCAGCCAATGTAGATTTTGGTGCGCCGGGCACGTGGGTGGATGCCGTTGGAAACAGCGTATCCTTGTCTTCAAATAATTATACTGCATCGTTGGCCCCGGGCGAATATCATATCTTTAGTAAGATTGCTTTACAATAAAAACACGCTTGCTCACCCCAATTAAATGCACTAACGTACAATTGGCTACAGCACCTGGAAAAAGAATACAGTGCGTCGGCCTAACTAAATTATTCCTTTATGAAAAGTAAAATATGCGTTGGTGGTTTCCTGGTGAAGAAAAAAAAGTTTCTTTTTTGTAAACGATCGGAGGCGAAATCGTGGGCACCTGGCAAGTGGGATATCGTGGGGGGTCGTTCGTTAAAAAATGAACATCCTTTTTATACTTTGCAAAGAGAGACCCGCGAAGAAATAGGGGTTACTATCTTAAACGCTGAGTTGCTTAAGTCTGTAGAGGTGATGGAGAAAAAAAAGCAAGGATTTTTTACCTACCACATTTATATGGTAACACATTACAAAGGAAAGCCAGCTAATTGTTCGAAAGAACACACGAAGATCCGCTGGTTTACAAGAGAGGAACTGAATGAGGTATCACTTGCATTGCCGGAGTACCTTACCATAATCGATGAATGGATGGCGCTGCCGGCAAAAAGCGCTAACGATGGCTTAGCTTCTCTGGAGTAAAAGTTGGCCTGCAATCCTTTCTGCTGCAGCTTCGCAAAAATCCAGGCCAGAATAATCCGGGTTATAGCCGGCAATATAAGGCACCGCCATTATGAAAATACGCGGATTTAATCCGCCATAGGTATCGACTACCTGGAAATAGTCGTTGATCGTAATGCCAGGTACTTTAAGATAATAATCTCCCGCCTCACTTTTCCCGACTTTTTTATTATTCCCGGAAAGAGCAATTTCTCCTTCTTTCCTGGAACGAAACCTGACCATCGCCCGGCTGATCACATTTTGCTCCCGCAAGCTCTTGAAAGGAAACTGTTCAAAATGCAAATGAGGCTGTCCGATACTGTCAACAAACATTGCGTACTTCGCCGACTGCCGGCAATTTTCTTCATCAGTAAAATGTAAAATGGCCCCACCCTCTTCTACGGGATCTACTGATCCATCGTCTCCAACCGGCACGATTTCCAGCACCCCGGCGTCGTACAATGCTATTAACTCTTT
>JBDSPQ010000093.1:0-5902 GCA_039930305.1 Ginsengibacter sp.
CAACTCATATTGCCGATGTGCCCGGCTGGATTCATATGACCTTCACTACGGATGAACTTGACTTTGCCAAGTCGTACCAGCAGCCTGACATCAACAATAACAATCAGTTGATGGATTATTTTGAAAAGCGATACGAGGATGGTTTGTCCACGTTAACCCCGGAAAATGAAGCCCTTCTTGATAAGCCCTGGACTTTGAGAAATGGCGAAAAGATATTTAGCAGCGATCCAAAGATTGATGTTATTAGAATGTCTCTAAGCCAGCAAATTCATCATCGTGCACAATTGGGTGTGTACCTGAGATTACTCAATATACCCATCCCTGGCAGTTACGGCCCAAGCGCTGACGATAACAGCTTTATGTAATTTTACTTTTTCATTCCGGAAAGCGTGATAAATGAGCCTCCTAACAAGTATCATTTATCATGCTTTTGTATTTTTATAACTAAATTCATTTCTCGTCCTCGTTTTCATCAATTTATAATATTAAATGCGTGAGCCGGTTTTAGAGAGAAGACTTAGTCTTGCACACGCCACTGCTATTAACATGACCGATATGGTAGGCATTGGCCCGTTCATTACCATGCCGATGGTAATCGGCATGATGAACGGACCCTGGTTTTTGTACGCCTGGGTGGCCGGCGCTTTTCTTTCGATAGTGGATGCTATGATTTGGAGTGAACTGGGGGCTGCCTTCCCAAGAGCCGGGGGCTCATATAATTTTCTGAAAGAAGCGTATGGAAAAAATGGCGCAGGTAAAATGATGGGTTTTCTGTTTGTCTGGCAAACGATGATACAAGCGCCCCTGGTAATCGCATCTGCTGCTATTGGGTTTGCAAAATATTTTTCATACCTCGTTCCTTTGACTTCAGTCACTGAAAAGATCGTTAGCGGTTCCGTTGTCACACTGATCGTATTGCTGCTTTACAGGAAAATAGACGCCATCGGCAAAATCAGTGTATTGCTATGGACCGGCGTAATAATCACCATGTTTTGGATTATTGGCGGTGGCATAATTCATGGAAATTTCCTCGCCCCGCTCAAAAATATAAATGAAGGACTATCCGTCGACTATGCATTTGTGACTGCAATTGGCTTTGCGAGTGTGAAATCAATTTACAGCTACCTGGGGTATTATAATATTTGCCACCTCGGTAGTGAAATAAAAAATCCTTCGTCAAATATTCCTCGCAGCATGTTTATTTCTATTGCAGGCATTGCCACACTTTATTTGCTGATAAATATAAGCGTAGTAAGTGTGATTCCCTGGGAGCAGGCAAAAGACAGTGAATTTGTGGTGAGTGAATTCATGCAACGGCTTGCCGGTGACACTGCCGCAAAAGCAGTAACCTGCCTGATACTTTGGGTGGCCTTTGCTTCGGTATTTTCTGCCACATTGGGATACAGCCGCATTCCATACGCGGCCGCAGCTGATGGAGAATTTTTTGCTGTCTTTTCAAAACTGCATCCCACCAAAAACTTCCCCCATATTTCACTGCTTTTCCTGGGCGGCCTTGCCTTTATTTTTAGCATGCTGTTCCGGTTAGGTGATGTGATAAGCGCAATCCTGGCAATGCGCATCATGATCCAGTTTATCGGACAGGGGGTGGGCTTAATTCTCTTACGCAGGCAAAAAAATGCATTTGAATTTCCCTACAAAATGCCTTTTTATCCTTTGCCGATTGTGCTGGCTATTGGTATGTGGCTTTTTATTTTAATCTCCACCGGTACCACGCTTATGTTTGGTGGGTTTTCTGTAATTGCTGTTGGATTGGTAATATATATGATCAAAGCCCGATTTGGAAGGGAATGGCCGTTTCGGACCAGATAAAAATTTTAATGTATCCTGTTACGTAATGCCAATAATTCCTTTTGCATATCATCAATTTTATTCAGCAGGTGGTGAATCGTTTCTATGCCTTCAATATTAATATCCAATTCGTAATGCAGTCTCACAAATTTCTCCAGCTTATGCATTTCTTCAAGAGGTATATACACAGACCTTTTGATAGACGTCACTTTTATTAAGCCGGAACTTTGTAATGAACTGATAAAAGAATATTCAATGTTATGATGATAACAAAAATCTTTCGCGGGAATTAAATCTTTTGTCGCCATAAATTAAATCGGTTAAAGTTTTGAAAGCTCAGTGAAAAGTTCTTTTTGCTTATTGGTAAGATTGATCGGCAATTTTATATTCCAGGTCACATACAGATCTCCAAATACTCCTTCCTGTTTGTACACAGGAAAGCCTTTTCCTTTCAATCTTACTTTATGGCCGTTCTGGGTTTCTGCATTTACTTTCAATTTAATTTTCCCATTTAAGGTCTCAATTGTTTTATCACCTCCTAACACGGCTGTGTACAAGTCGAGTTCCTCATCCTTGTAGAGATCGTTTCCATCACGACGGAAACTGGTATCATTTTTTATCATAAAAGTTATAAATAAATCTCCGTTTGGGCCACCATTGGCGCCAGGGCTTCCATAGTTTTTAAGTTTGATTACCTGGCCGTTTTCTACTCCGGCAGGTATGGTAATACGCACATTCTTTCCATTGATGGTCAGGGTTTGTTTTTTGGTAGTGTACACATCGGAAAGCGTTAGATGGAGTTCGGCATTGTAGTCCTGGCCACGATAAGCCGCCTGTTGCCTGCTCCGCCGGGCGCCACCGAATAGTGATTCGAAAAAGTCTGAAAAGCCAGAGTCTTCTCCCGAGGCATAAGTATACCCTCCAAAATCCTGCCCACCGAAACCACGGCCTCCTGCAGATCGCCCGGCTTGTCCGGAATTGGCAAACTGGTCAGCGTGTTTCCAGTCTTTGCCGTATTGATCGTATTTTTTTCTTTTATCCGGATCACTAAGCACTTCATTAGCTTCATTTATTTGCTGAAATTTTTTGTTGGATTCTTTATCGTTCGGATTTACATCCGGATGGTGTTTTCTCGCGAGCTTGCGGTAAGCTTTTTTAATTTCATCCGTTGTGGAAGTTTTCTTGATCCCCAGTGTGCTGTAATAATCTACAAAGTCCATGTTAATAAAAAGATTTTATATGCCTAAAATTAATTGATAATCATTTATAAAATTTTTGATTGTTATCTGAAAATATTTTTCATCAAAAAGTTATAGGTTAGTTTGGGGGTTACAATAATCATTTTATGAAACATTTCTGCTTTTTAATCATTGTGGCGATGGCAACTTCTTGCAGCATTTCACCGAGAATTAGTATTTCCGGAGTTCCTGCTTCGGAGAAGACGGTGGATTCCCGGCTGATGGCTACAGCCTATCATCAGAAAGCGGCAGAATATCGTGCTTTATGCCTTCAGGCTTACAATATTGCCGGGATGCGGCTGAGAGAAAATTTTGCGGAAGCTTCTTTGAAGCCACGGGCCATCATAACTGATGTAGATGAAACGGTTCTTGATAATAGTCCATACCAGGCGCACCAATTTTTCCTCAATAAAAATTATGATTCGGAGTCATGGCGGCAGTGGATGGCTATGGCTCAGGCCGACACCGTACCTGGAGCATTCAGTTTTCTTCGTAATGCAGCATCCAAGGGGGTGACAATTTTCTACGTAACTAACCGGAAAGAGAATGAAGAGGAGGCGACACTTGTTAATCTAAAAAAGTTTGGTTTTCCCGATGCGGATGAAGGGCACCTCCTGCTGCGTGCGAACAGTTCGTCCAAAGAAGGTCGAAGGAAAACTATTCTCGAAAAGTATAATGTGATTTTGTATTTAGGAGATAATCTCGCGGACTTTGATTCACTCTTTGATATGAGCACCGATCATAGCAGAGCATCGCAGGTAAATGTTCTTTCCTCAAAATTTGGAAACCAATTCATCCTTCTGCCAAATGTCATGTATGGAGACTGGGAATCGGGCCTTTACTCTCCTGCGGCAAACTTGCCAACCTCAAATAAACACTCGTTACTTAGAAAAATTATTAAGACTTACTGAAAGGCAATTTTTAAACGTTTAATGAAACCCACTCTTTGGCCAGCGGCAGTTCATTCATCAGGAAACCTTTTGTTTCGCCGGGAATCAAAATGCCAAAAGTGTTGGTAAATTTTTTTACATTTTCATTTCCGGAAACAATTCCAATCTTATTCCAGCGGGTAAAATATTTTATGCCAAGCAACGCGTCATCCATCCAGGCGCCAACAGTATAATTGTCTAATGTAGTTTCAATAATAAGCAGGTAATTGATTTTGCCAAAAGCTTTTACAACATTATTTACCACGGGATAAACTACTTTTTTGTAATCATGCCGTGTAACAGCCCCGATGGCACGAAATCCTGCAACGTGCGGTGGAAGTCCGGGAACAATTTGTATCATAAATAAGATTTTAACCAGTGGAAATCAGTGCGTACAAAAAAAACTGCATCCCATAATGTCCACATTAAAGCAATACAAGTGGAAATATTTCCCCCTTCATTTTATTAAAGCTATTGAATTTCTTAGTATTTACTATCACTGATTGAGATGGCATTGTTTTGGTTTTGTGATACGAAACAAAAATTATAATTATGAGCACAAATGATAAATTAACCGAAGTTTTAAATGATTTGATAAAAATTAATAATGACCGTACTAAAGGCTACGAAAATGCCTCGGACGATATTAAGGACCTGGACGTAGATTTGCATGAAACCTTTAACAAAATGGCCGATGACAGCCGTAAATTTGTGGCGGAATTAACCAATGAAATTAGCCGGTTGGGTGGCGAAGCAGAATCAGGTGAAACTACGACAAGTGGCAAGCTGCACCGGACCTGGATGGATGTGAAAGCTACATTTTCAGGAAAAGACAGGCAGTCAATGTTAGAGTCTTGCGAATTTGGTGAAGACGCGGCATTAAAAGCGTACGATACTGCCTTAGCAAGCGATGCTGAAATGAGCGCTGAAACAAGGACACTGATTACTGATCAAAAGGCTTCCTTAAAAAAGGAACATGATATCATAAAAAAATATCGAGATGCTCACAAGGCAGTAAATGCATAAGCAAATGAAAACTACAAAGGCCCGGATCTTCCGGGTTTTTTATTGCCCCTCCCTTCAATTTTATCGGCTATTATTTAAAATAAACTTAGCGGTTTCCTTCAGCACATTTTCAAGTTGCGGGCTGGTGCCAGCAAACGGGTGCCTGGTGTTGAATGTATGCGTTCCCCCAGGAATTATTTTCAAAGAGGCACCTTCATTTCCTGCTTTAATCCAGGAATATTTTGCTTCGCTATGTTCCGCGGGTATAGCTTCATCATTATCGCCATGAATTAAGAGTACGGGAATTTTTAAAGATTGTAGGGCCTCTTCCAGATTCCAATTATCATCGGCGGAAAGCACCTCATGTAAAAATTCATAACCTTGCGGCAAAAGTTGGTTAGTGCGGTTATTTTTTTTGTAAAATATTTTATTTTCTTTCCATTCTTCAATCATTTCATCTGGCCAGAAGTTCAGCTTCTTTACAGTACTTAATAAAACCATCCCTGAAAGACTAATATGATTTTTTTGCGATAAAAGAGCTGCAAAAACCGCCGGTACACCGCCGAGACTGTGTGCCAGGATAAAAATATTTTCGTGCTGATAAATATTTTGTGCGCTTAGATTTTGAATGGCGCATACTGAATCTTCCAATTCCAGGCGCATACAATTCTTTTCGTATTTATCCAATTCTTGAAAGTAGTCGCGATCGCCTTGGACTCCTCCATGGCTGAAATTGAAACTAAAACTGGAAATACCTTCTTGTGAAAGTTGTTGCTGAATATATGGGAACATGCCATAACTATAAAAACCGTTATGGCCATTTATGATAATGACTAAGGGGCTATTCGTTCCGGCATTTGTATACAGTCCCTCAATATTTCCATTTGCATGACTGAATGTTAGTACACTTTTTTCCATAAG
>JBDSPQ010000094.1:0-2748 GCA_039930305.1 Ginsengibacter sp.
GGATACCGAATTGACCAGAGCCTGAATAAAGATGGTCAACCGGCATTAATAACCGGTGCGTTATATGGCGATCATGTGAAAGTGTTTGCAGATTCGATGAAGGCGGCGGCAAAGGAAACAGGTGCAACGATTTATATTGGTGCGACATTATACCAGGAGGCACCTTACAATGGTGCTTACAGTTCCATACAAACCTGGAACCAGGGTGTGCTGCAGAATGCAGGAAGTGCTGCCGACTATTTCATTGTTCATAGTTATTTCACAGCATATCGTGGCAATTCCACGGTGTCTGAAATATTAAATACCGGCAATACCGTTCCATCAAATGTAATGTCATACATACAGCAACAGGTAGCTGCGGCTGGCATAGCTCCAAAGCCCATAGCGTTTACCGAATGGAATATTCAGGCAACAGGTTCCAAACAAAATGTCTCTTACATCGCCGGCATACATGCCGCCAAGACTTTGGGATCAATTATCAAAAATAAATTTGGAGAAGCCAACAGGTGGGACATCGCCAACGGTTATAGCAATGGGGATGACCATGGGATGTTCAACAATGGAGATGAAGCAGGCTCTCCCTTGTGGAATCCACGCCCCTCATTTTTTTACATGTACTATTTTCAAAAGTTCTTTGGAGACAGGATGGTATATGATACACTTCGCTCTTCGAATAGTGATATCACTACCTATTCATCTACTTTTTCTTCCGGGCAGGCGGGTACAATCCTTATCAATTCAGGTAATTTAGGTCATATAGTCTCTATCGACTTTCAACATTTTCCTGCCGGGTCTAAATACTTTTGGTACACTTTAACCGGCGGTATGGATAATGGGAATTTCTCCGGGAAAGTATTTGTAAACGGCACCGGCCCTTCTACTTCTACAGGTGGGCCTCTCAACTATACATCAATTAAAGCAGCTTCTGCTATCCTCAGTGGTACTATAAAAATCAATGTACCTCCACTGAGTGTAGTGTATCTTGTGGCAGACAAAAAATAATTAGCTTTTTGGAAGAAATTTCCCTGTGTCTTTACTCCATTATTTAGAAACCGATATATTTATTAACGTGTAAAGTTTTTTAGAAACAGTCAAAATCTGCTACTTAGCGCCGCCTGCCTGTACTGTTCATTTTTTCGTCAGCAGTGTTCATATTCGAACAGTTTTAAAATTCAAATTCAGCCCGGAATACTGTGAATCAACGTTGTATGTTATTGGTATGATGGTTGAAATATCCGCTCCGCATCTATTTCTGCCGCGTGGAAAGGCAGGGGATATGGAAAGACATTGAACTGTTCATAACTATAAGCGCACGCGATAGATGCAGAAACCCAATTCGGTAAAAGTTACAACGGACTAAAAGCTTAGCTATGCTTAAAAATTATTTCAAGATCGCATGGAGAAATCTTATCAAGAATAAGGTCTATTCCATTATCAATGTGCTTGGCCTTGCTACCGGTATGGCAGTTGCCATATTAATTGGATTATGGATATGGGACGAGGTAACCTATAACCAATATCATAAGAATCGTAATGAGCTGGCACAGGTAATGACAACCTTCATTGACAATGATGGAAAGGGGGAAACGGGGCAGGCGGTGAGTATGCCCATTGGTGATGAGCTGCGCAGTAAGTATGGAAGTGACTTTAAAAATATAGCGATGGCTTCCTGGAACTTTGGTCACGTGCTCGCGGTGGGCGACAAAAAAATTCCGGGAAAAGGTATGTGGGTAGAAGCGAATTTCCCGTCCATGTTCACTCTTAAAATTTTGAAGGGAGATATCAATGCTCTCGATGATCCTTCATCAGTTTTACTGAGCGAATCGGTCGCTAAGGCATTATTTGGAAATGCGAATGCGCTCAACAAAATGGTAAAGTTTGATAATAAGAACAATTTTAAAGTTGCAGGCATTTACCAGGATCTTCCGCACAATTCTACTTTATACGAAACAAAACTATTGCTGCCGTGGAAGAAGTATGTGACCACTGAAGACTGGCTCAAAAATGCCATTACGCAGTGGAACAACCATTCGTGGCAAGCCTTTGCACAGATGGCCGATCACGTGGATATGGCTAAGGAAACTGAGAAAATTAAGAATGTGGTGATGTCCCATAAAGTGGCTTTGACAGATGGGAGAGAACAAGCCGTATTGTTTCCCATGAACAAATGGCGGCTTTACAATGAATTTGTAGATGGGAAGCCAGCTAAAGGACGCATCCAGTTTATCTGGCTTTTTTCTATCATCGGTGTTTTTGTTTTGTTGCTGGCCTGTATAAATTTTATGAACCTGTCTACTGCCCGCAGTGAAAAGCGCGCCAAGGAAGTAGGCATTCGCAAGACAGTCGGCTCACTGCGCAGTCAATTGATCGGGCAATTTCTAAGCGAGTCCGTCCTCGTGGCTTTCATCTCGTTTATATTTTCCATTATCCTGGTAATTGTTCTCATGCCATTGTTCAATAAACTTGCCGATAAGGAAATGCCATTGCCGTGGACCAGCCCAGTTTTTTGGTTGGTCACTTTGGGTTTTACTTTTATTACCGGCCTGATCAGCGGCAGTTACCCGGCTTTTTATCTTTCCAAATTTGAGCCGATAAAAGTTTTAAAAGGAACTTTCCGTGTTGGAAGATTTGCTTCTTTGCCACGTAAAGTATTAGTCGTAATTCAATTTACTTTTTCCATCGCCTTGATCATTGGCACCGTTATTATTTACAAGCAAATTCAATATGCTAAAAGCCGCCCGATAAATT
>JBDSPQ010000095.1:0-3087 GCA_039930305.1 Ginsengibacter sp.
TTACTGGCTTATCAAATCAGAGCCAAATGTTTATAGCTGGGATGATTTTGCGAAGGAAAAAATGACGACCTGGGATGGTATAAGAAACTATGCTGCCAGGAATAACCTTCGTGATATGCGTAAGGGAGACAGCATTTTTTTCTACCACAGTAATGTTGGACTATCGATTGTTGGAATTGCAAAAGTTGTGAAAGAGGCTTACCAGGACTCAACCACAACTGATAAAAATTGGCTGGCTGTCGATATTAAACCTGTCAAAAGATTAAAAATACCCGTTACGCTCTCCCAGGTGAAAGAAGATTCTTTATTAAGTAAAATGGAGCTGGTACGAATCTCCCGCTTGTCAGTGCAAAAAGTCACAGAACCGGAGTGGGCAAGGATCAATGAATTATCTGAAAACTGAAACAAGCATTAATAAATAAGAGAACAATACTTTGTATAGATAACTTGCTTATTTCTTTCCGGAGAGAGAAGAAAGCCTCCACTTTCATTTCGGTTCAATAGTAATTTTTTATAAAATAATTAGAAAATTACTTTCATAGTAAATTTCTAAAGTATATATTTGTCCTTCTTTATCCCCACACGGTTATCCGCTTCCTTTTAAAAACGCTTTACCTCAGACTCCAATTCTTTTTCAAGAAGAACTAACTTTTTCCATTCCTGAGAATTACAGCTCATTTTACACTCTAAAACGTTTTTATGGAAAAGAAATTTACATTCATCACAAGATTATTATTTGTCTTAGCCGTTACAATTATTACAACATTCATTACAGGAACTTCTTATGGACAGATCGATTGCCCTAATCGACGTACTCTTTATTCCGAAGATTTTGGTGATGGTACAACTTCAACACCGCATCCGGATGTCATTCCCAGTGGACTAACCTACCAGGACATGGGCTCCCTTACCGCTGAGGGAGTGTATCGTATTATCAATAATACTCAACAAAAGCCTGAGTGGCACGCATCTGCAGATCATACCGGCAATCAAAACGGAAGAATGCTTGTTGCTAATGGCCTCGCCGAGGTGTTTTATAATCATGTTATTTCCAACCCGGCAGGATTCACGGACGGTAATTATACACTTAGCGTTTTCGCAATGAATGTGAATACGCCTGGAACATGTACCTATCCATTGTTATCAGCGCTCACTTACTCTATACAGTATCTTAATGCTTCAGGAAATTGGATACATCTTTTAGGCTCTCCATACACTGCCCCAGCCCTCCCACAAGTGCCCTCACCTACATGGATTGCGCAAGGTTCTATATTCACACTGCCCGCAACTGGAGGTGTACTCCCCACTTCGTTAAGAATAATTATTAGCGATGGAACAAAAGGTGGTTGTGGTAATGACTTTGCAATAGATGATATAAATATTTCACAGTGTTTGGATCAAAATAACCCTACGCCGGTTACATTTATGGGTGTCAATGCCCGCCAGCAAGGCGGCGGTGTAAGTGTAAACTGGTCAACCTCGCAGGAATTGAACAGCAGCTTTTTTGATTTAGAAAAAAGTGTAGACGGGACTTCCAGTTGGTCATTCGTTTCCACCGTAAAGGGGGCTGGTAATAGTTCTGTAGTAAAAAAATATGGCGCTTTTGATGCCAAGCCATTTTCGGGATATAATTTTTACCGTATAAAGCAAGTAGATATTGACGGGAAGTTTAAATACTCGAAGACTGTCAGCATTAAGGTAGATGCAAGTACTACAAATATCTCCGTCCTTGCTAATCCCTTTCACAATAATCTTACAGTTGATCTCTTCAGTCCCGTAGATGAAGTTTTAACTGCCCGAATGATTGATATAATGGGTAAACCTGTGTCTGTAGAAAAATGGAATGTAACAAAGGGAAATACGAGGAAAGATTTTTCCAATGTAAATGGTCTGCAACAAGGCATGTACATTCTTACCGTTACAAACAATGCCGGAAAAATTTTATATAATGGAAAAGTAATTAAACAATAATACTACACTTGAATGACCATGTAAAAAGCCGCCTCATGAATTTGAGGCGGTTTTTGATTTTATAAAAAAGTGATAATATTATTTTCAAAAGTTTGGAAATGGAGGAAATATGAATAATGTGCCTGATTTTATTTTAGCATTTATAATTATACTTATTTACATTTACTAAAAATACTTTATGAAACTGTTTGTTGCCGGCCTTCCTTATGATCTTGATGATGCTGAATTAGAAGAAATTTTTGAGAAATTTGGAAAAGTAACATCCGCAAGGGTAGCAATAGACAAAGAAACAGGTAAAAGCAAAGGCTTTGCCTTTGTTGAAATGTTTAACGATGAAGATGGCCGTGCAGCCATTGAGCATCTTAAAGATATTTCTCTAGGCAAAAAACCTCTCGTCGTTACGCAAGCAGAAGAAAGACCCTCCTCCCGTGACAAAAAGCCTTTTATATCGAGGCGATAATTGTTAACAATATTTAAATTCTCATCGTAAGTTCTCTATAGCAAAAAAATTATATTATTTGATTGAGATTGCCCATATTGGGTGTAAACTGAATTATCTCAACAGTGATGGAACAGCTGAATTGTAGTATGTCACTTGCCCACGGAAATTAATTTAGTAATAATAGTTACGGCACAAGAATGAAACTGATAGTTTTCCTTTAATTTTATATTTCCCTGACAACAACCTCCCGATAAGCTGTTCGATTCTATTATTTTATTATAAAAAATTCATTATGGTTAAGTATGCATTGCTGGCTCGTTTAGAAGCCAGGCCCGGTAAAGAAGAAGAATTGGAAGGTTTTTTAAAACAAGCACTTCCCCTTGCAGAAGATGAGGAAGATACAGTTGAATGGTTTGCGCTAAAAATCAACTCTTTCACATTTGGAATTTTTGATACGTTTAACGATGAACCTGGCAGAGAGGCGCACTTGTCAGGAAAAATTGCCGCAGCGCTGATGGAAAACGCAGACAGGCTATTAGCAAAACCACCGGTTATAGAAAAGGTTGAGTTGCTGGCTGTGAAGTCGTCATAACGACTGCTATATAATCTGCTTATCTTATGTAGTTAAGCAACCGTTGTTGTTCAGCTTTGAATAAACTTCAGTATCACCTAAT
>JBDSPQ010000096.1:0-9485 GCA_039930305.1 Ginsengibacter sp.
ACTTACAAAAACGAAATTGTTTTGCGGAGATAAAACGGAATTTGGCCAGCCACCTAATACTAATATAAGCCCGGTGTCCCTGGCGCACCCTGGCTCATTGCCTGTAATGAATAAAAAGGCAGTGGAATTTGCTATTCGCGCAGGCCTGGCTTTTCATTGCGACATCGTTAGAGACAATTATTTTGCCAGGAAAAACTATTTCTATCCTGACTTGCCAAAAGGCTACCAGGTTTCCCAACATACTACTCCTATTTGCAAAAATGGCCATGTGCCCATAAATAATAACGGGGAAAAAAGAAACATCGTATTAAACCGAATTCACCTGGAAGAAGACGCGGGGAAAAGTATTCATGATATCAACGAAAAATTTACCTGCATTGATCTTAACCGTGCTGGCGTACCATTATTAGAGATCGTTTCCGAACCCGATATGCACTCAGCAGAAGAAGCTTATGCCTACGTAACAGAAATAAGAAAAACCGTCAGGTATCTCGGTATTTGCGATGGTAATATGGAGGAAGGAAGCATGCGTTGCGATGCAAACGTATCGGTAAGGCTTGCGGGAGAAAAAGCTCTCGGTACCAAGGTAGAGGTAAAAAACCTCAACTCCATCAGGAACGTTCGTAAGGCAATCGAGTTTGAAGTCGACCGATTGATCCACTTGTTGGAAAACGGTGAAGAAATTATCCAGGAGACAAGAAGTTTTGATGCCGTTAGCGCAACTACATTTTCTTTGCGCAATAAGGAAGAAGCCAATGACTACCGCTATTTCCCTGAACCTGACCTGGCGCCTTTTCATATTACTGAAGAAATGATCCAGGGCATTAGCGACACGATGCCAGAAATGGCGGCATCCCTGGAGAAAAAATTCACAGAACAGTATGGGCTTTCTTTGGCTGATGCAAAAGTACTTTGCGAGGAACGGGAGCTGGCGGCATATTTTGAGGAAACCACTGGTAATACACAGAATTATAAAGCGGTTGCAAACTGGCTCCTGGGCCCTGTAAAATCCTACCTCAACGATCAGAATACCGGAATAACTAAATTTCCCATACCAGCAGTGAAACTTGCAAAACTTGCCGACCTGGCAGAAGAGGGAAGTGTGAGTTTTGGTATGGCATCATCAAAGATTTTCCCTGAATTAATTCAGCATCCTGACAAACAGCCCCTGACCATTGCGCAGGATTTAAACATTTTGCAGGAAAACGATGATTCTACTTTAAACAGTTGGGTGAATGAGGTGCTTGCAAAAATGCCGGATAAGATATCAGATTATAAAAAAGGCAAGAAAAACCTGATCGGTCTTTTTGCCGGCGAAGTTAAAAAGGTGAGCCAGGGCAAAGCAGACATGAAAGCAGTAAATACCTTACTTATTAAAAAATTAAATCAATAATTTAAACTCTATGAAATACCTAGTTCTTATTATCACATCGGTCTTACTTTTTTCCTGTAATCAACATGAATCCAGTGGAAAATTTGTTGTACATGGCCAGTTAAAAAATGCACCGGATCAAAAAGTATTTCTTGAGCAGATAACTTTTGACCAGCAACCTCCGCAGATTATTGATACCGCCGACTTGCAAAAAGGGAAGTTCGAAGTCAAGGCCACGGCGCCTGAGGAAGGTCTATATCGCTTGCGTTTTGAAAAAAATGCCGGGTATATATTTATTAATGATAAAGATGAAATCAGTTTTTCTGCAGATGCCAACGATTCTACGCTCATGTCATCGAGGTTCAATACCGCAACGAATAGCTCATTAACAAACTTTATCATGTCACTTGATTCCTTGCATACAACGCTGCTCGGCCAGGAAAAGAATTCGCAGGATATAAGAATGCAAAATAATGACAGCCTTTCTCTTACTGCTCAAAATGAATTTAACGATACGCATACTTATTATAAAGAATACCTCCGCCGCTACATCGATACTACTAAAAGTCCCATAGTTGCACTCTTCGCGTTGAGCTATGCGCAGGACCTCGGGATTGACACTGTAAAAGCACTATTAACCACCCTCGATAAAAAATTCCCGAGTAATTCGTCTATTGCGAATGTATCAAAACAGTTTGAGCAAATGGCAGCAGAAGCAGATCAAAAGCAGCCTGGCAATACTGCGGTAATGCCCGGACAGGCAGCGCCTGATTTTACGCTACCCGATACAGATGGCAAGCCTGTGGCATTGAGTTCACTGCGCGGCAAATATGTTTTAATAGATTTTTGGGCCAGCTGGTGTGGCCCGTGCCGGGAAGAAAATCCAAATGTGGTGGCAGCATACCAGCAATTCAAAAATAAAAATTTTACCATTTTGGGCGTATCGCTCGATAGAGAGAAGGAAGCATGGCTTCAGGCAATCAAAAATGATCACCTTGATTGGGAACAGGTAAGTGATCTTAAATTTTGGAACAGTGCACCTGCGGCACTATATGGTGTCGAGGGAATTCCTTACAATGTATTGATAAACCCTGAAGGGAAAATAATCGCCACGCAACTGAGGGGGCCGGCACTCCAAAAAACGTTGGGTGAAGTATTGCAACAATAATCGCAGAAAAACTGGCTAAATCAAATAATATTCATCGCCTTACAGAAGGTGGTGAAAAAAAAAGGAAGCACGAGCCAAAAATATTCCCGTGCAAATACGAGCATAAGGATCAATGCGATACACGAGATAAAAAAAGCGATCCAATATTTGCTTAAAGATTGCGACTCATTCATTTATTACAATTTGAGCAAATATACAAGTTATACAGCATCATCAAAAGGTGGATTGAATTTTAAAAATCGTCTCTCGATACGTGAGCAAAACTCCAAATTTCTCCTTTTTATTATCTGAAAAGGAAGTCGGCTTATTTTTCTAAGCAAAAATTTTATAGATTATCAATCAGTTACAACGGTGACTTTCAAAAAAGTCTATTCGCTTGAGATTTATTGTAATGTTTCCTATTACCTTTGCCCTCCTTAAAAAAAGCCGGGATAGCGGCAATTCAAAAACGGTTATTATTTATAGTAGCCACAAAATAAATAAATGAGCAAATTACATTTCACCACTAAACATGCGAACGAGGCTACCGTGCAACGTAACTGGTACGTTGTTGACGGTACTAATCAAACCGTTGGTCGTATGTGCGCTAAGATAGCGTCCGTTCTCCGTGGTAAGAACAAACCTTATTATACGCCTCATGTTGATTGTGGGGATTTCGTTATCGTAACGAATTGCGATAAGATCCGGTTCACCGGTAAAAAGCTGGATGATAAAATATATATCAACTACAGCGGGTATCCTGGTGGAAAGAAAGAAGAAACTGCCGGTGACCTGTTAAAGCGCCGTCCGGATGCTATTATTGAGAGAGCTGTTAAAGGCATGCTTCCCAAAAATCGCCTCGGACGCAGAATGTACAAGAAATTATACGTGTACGTCGGTTCTGAACACCCGCATACTGCACAAAAACCACAAACATTAACTTTCTAAAAATCTCCAGCCCGGTATCGGGAAGAAAAATAATAATATGGAAAAACAAAAAAATGCAGTGGGGCGCAGAAAATCTGCAGTAACAAGGGTTTTCCTTTCCAAAGGTGATGGAAAGATCACTATTAACGGCAAGGATTATAAAACCTATTTCTCACTGGTGTATTTACAAAACCAGGTGGAAGCTCCTTTTAAAACCATTGAAGCCACTGATAAGTTTGATGTGGTAGTTAACGCGACAGGTGGTGGCGTAAAAGGACAGGCTGAAGCGGTGAGGTTAGGAATAGCCAGGGCTTTGCTTCAGGTAAATCCTGAATATCGTCCGGCCCTCAAAGATGCCGGCTTACTTACCCGCGATCCACGTGCAGTGGAACGTAAAAAACCAGGTAAGAAAAAAGCGAGAAAAAGCTTCCAGTTCAGTAAGAGATAATTACCTGCTCCAATCCTTCACGGGAGAGCAATGGTATATTTTATACAATGCAGCATCACAAATTACCCTGGTCTTACAACAATTTTCTTAGGAAATGTTTACGACTTCAAATTTTAAAATAAATGGAAAATAATCCTTCATTACAACAGCAGCTTTTAGAAGCAGGAGTGCATTTCGGACATCTAAAAAAGAAATGGAATCCCAAAATGCTACCTTACATTTTTGCTGAGAAAAAAGGTATTCACATAATCGATCTCAATAAAACAGTGGAGGGACTTCAGGAAGCCGCTGCTGCTTTAAAGTCAATTGCCAAGAGTGGCAAAAAAATTATGTTTGTTGCTACAAAAAAACAGGCAAAAGAAATTGTAACCGAAGGTGCCAAAAGGGTGAATATGCCGTTTGTAACTGAGCGTTGGCTTGGCGGAATGCTTACCAATTTCAATACAGTGCGGAAAAGTGTAAAGAAAATGCAGAGCATTGAAAAAATGCTGAATGATGGATCTTTAGATAATATTACCAAGAAAGAGAGATTGACGTTGACACGCGATCGTGATAAAATGGAAAAAGTTCTTGGTGGAATAGCCCAGATCAGCCGTGTACCTGCTGCATTATTCCTTGTAGATATAGGCCACGAACACATTGCCCTGTCGGAAGCAAAGCGTTTGAATATTACTACTTTTGGTATGGTAGATACCAATTGTGATCCCAATAAGGTCGAATTTTCAATACCTGCGAATGATGATGCTACCAAATCTATTGCCATCGTTACCAATTACATTATAGCAGCCATTGCTGAGGGACTTGCCGAAAGGCAGGCAGAGAAGGATGAAGATCATGAAGAAACGGAAGAAAGAGATTCCAGTGACATCAAATTCGATGTAGGGAATGACGAAGACCGCGAACGCCGCAGGGGTAGTGGTAGTCCTGCAGGTGGAAAGGGACGTGGTCCTGCGGGTCCTCAAAAACGACGTGTGAGCGGACCAGGCGCCGGCGGCAGCAGGCCAGGTGGACCAGGAGGCCGGAGATAATCGCTATTAATGATACAATTCAATTAAATCTGGTTTCGGTCTGAGCCAGGTTTATTTATCTTAAAAATATTTACATGAGTACAACAACTATAACTGCAGCAGAAATTAATAAGCTGCGCCAGCAGACGGGAGCTGGAATGATGGACTGCCGTAAAGCACTCACCGAATCTAACGGAGATTTTGAGGCTGCCATAGATTATTTGAGAAAGAAAGGACAGAAAGTAGCCGCATTGCGTGGCGATCGTGAAGCAAAAGAAGGCGTCGTCATTGCACAAACAACAGGCGATAATAAAACCGGCTATATAATAAACGTAAGCTGTGAAACTGACTTCGTTAGTAAAAATGCAGATTATGTTGCCTTTGCACAATCCATAATGGATGCTGTAATCACCAGTAATATTAAGTCGGCAGATGAGCTAAATACAATTAGTGTAAATGGTGAAAAACTCACCGATGTCCTAAATGACCAGGTGGCGAAAATTGGAGAAAAGATCAGCGTATCAAGATTCGAAAGAGTAGACGCGCCTTATGTAGCCGCCTATATTCATGGTGCTTACCGGATGGGTGTTTTAGTTGGATTGAGCTCTAAAGCCGAAGAAGCTGGTAAAGATGTTGCCATGCAAATCGCTGCTATGAACCCTATTGCAGTTGACCAGGATTCAGTTCCTGCAGAAACGATAGCCCGGGAAAAGAATATTGCTATCGAACAAGTAAAAGCTGAGGGCAAGCCTGCGGAAATGGCCGAGAAGATTGCCATGGGTAAAATCAACAAGTTTTTTAAGGAGAGCACATTGCTTGCGCAGCCTTTCGTGAAGGACAGCAATAAATCTGTGGCGGAGCACCTGAAAAGTGTTAATGGCAATCTCAAAGTGACTGAGTTTAAACGTGTAGCGCTCGGATAAATTTTCTGAAAATATTTTTTATAAAAGAGCCGGTGATTCCGGCTCTTTTTTTTTTTTATGTATTTAAGCCAAAGGTTATCCTGAGATGATTTCATTATATAATTCCTTTATCTTCGCCCCGCAAAATAAATTTTACCCCGTCTCATGCTTCCAAAGTATAAAAGAATCCTTCTTAAACTCTCCGGCGAATCATTGATGGGAGACAACAATTTCGGCCTCGATTCTAAAGTCATTTCAAAATACGCTGAAGACATAAAGCTCATAACCGACATGGGTGTGCAGGTAGCTATTGTGATCGGTGGCGGAAATATTTACCGTGGCATGAATGAAGATGAGACAGGTATTGAAAGAGCCCAGGGAGATTACATGGGCATGTTGGCAACTGTGATAAATGGTATGGCATTACAAAGTGGCCTGGAGAGAATTGGTGTGTACACCAGGCTGCAGAGCGCCATAAAAATGGAGCAAATTGCTGAGCCGTATATTCGCCGGCGGGCCATACGACATCTCGAAAAGGGCAGGGTAGTTATTTTTGGAGCGGGCACCGGAAATCCTTATTTCACCACAGATACAGCTGGCTCGTTAAGGGCTATTGAAATAAAGGCTGATGTAATATTAAAGGGAACAAGGGTAGATGGAATTTACTCTGCTGATCCTGAAAAAGATTTGCTGGCAAAGAAATTTGAAAACATAACATTTGCCGAATGTATTTCCCGCAACCTCCGTGTAATGGATATGACCGCCTTTACTTTATGTATGGAAAATGAGCTTCCGATTATCGTATTTGACATGGGTACTCCCGGTACATTATTACGCGTCGTGACAGGCGAAAAAGTGGGTACTTTGGTAAGCGGATAATTATGCTTATTTTACACCTTCGTTAAAAATCCAATCTGTTGATCTTCTAAATCGGCAGACCAATCCTTCGAAATTCACCAGGATGTAATCCCCGGAATATTTATATTTATACCACATTTTTTTTAAATGTACTAGCTTATGTGGATTTGGTGGATAGTATCCCTGATCGTTTTAATCGCCTGCGTCATATTTGCCTACCGCATGATCGTAAGCAGTTATGAGTTCTTACCAGCAGACAAGAGATTATTTTTTGGCTTCAACAGGAATTCTACTGCATCTGCTAATTTCCCTGACAGTCCGGATGCCTTAAAAATATTGCGCAATAAAGTGCAGCACGTGGAGGACAATACCACCTTCTATCATATCCAGTTTACAAAATTCCAGGACAGGCTGAACATGATTGAAGAGAAATACGCTAAAACACATAATAAGCAGGAGATGGCATTATCGACAAAGATATCTGTAGAGGAAGAGGAAGAAGAGGACTGGAAAGAACTTTATTATGATGAGAATGCAAAGAAAGAGTCAATCGAGAACGAACTTGATTTTACCCGTCAGCACCTTGAAGAAGCAGAGAGTAAACTAAAAAAGTATGACGCCGAAAAAAATGAATGGAAACAATTGCAAAGCGATTTCGAACTAAGACTCCATGATTTGCAGTCGCTGCAAAATAATATAATGTTTCTGCAAGGCAAGCTGGATGCTTCAGCAGAAAGAGAAAAAGAATTAGAGCAGGTACTACTTTCTGAAATTACCATGCGGGAAAAATATTCTTTATTAAAAAAAGAATACGCCCGCCTCTTGAGTGAAACTGATGATCTTCGGAATATTATTGGCCAGCGGCACACAAAATAACACTGCTAACAGAAATTTCTCACCCCTGTACATTTATGATGGATATTTAATTCTCACATTAATTACCGCCCAAACATCTTTTCCAATTCCGCTTTTTTGAATTCCAGAAACACCGGTTTTCCATTAGGTGTTGTATTGCATACCTCACAAGCGAAGAGTTCGCGGACATGGTTTGATAATTCAAGCTGAGAGAGCCTTGTGCCGGCTTTCACCGATTGCTGCCATGCCATTGATCGCAATAGTTTTTCTCTTTTACTGAAGGTAATGTCCATACTGAAATGCTTGTATTGCTCCAGCATTTTTTCCAGTGCGGTCTTTTCGTTTCCATCTGGCACATCAGCAGGAGACCCGTGAATGACAAAAGTGTTATTACCGAAATTTTCTACTTCGTACCCAAGTAAATACAAATCTTCAAGCAATTCGTTAAGCAGCAAGGCATCGCCTGGAGTTGGTTCAAGCGTCACCGGGAAGAGTATTTTCTGAATCGGAACGGGCCTGCCTTTTAAGGCATTTACGAAACGGTCATAAAGAATTCTCTCATGAGCGTTCTGCTGGTGAATAGCAATAAATCCATTTTCGTTTTCAGCTATTATAAAAGAATTATGCAGCTGGATGAAGTTTTCGGAAGTTGGCCTTTTACTTTTCGTGGCAGGGGATGCATCTTTTTGAATAGAACTGTATTGGTTCCTGCCAATATCATCCATGCCTGTTTGTGTTGCGGCCGATGATGTTGTTTTATCTGCCGCCTCATTTTTGAAATGAGACTGATCCCAGGGCTGCAGGTTACTTTTGCTCTCAATAAAATGCGCCTGGTTTTTTTGCGTAAATGTTTTATACAATGATGTTCCGGAGGCATTCATTTGCTTATCCGCTGTGAATGGCTGACTGATGGCCTCGGTTTGTTGCATAGAATGATCCAGTTCAAAATCAAGCGTGGGAGTAATGCTGTATTGAGCAAGCGCGTGCTTTACGGCCGATTGCACGAACGCGTATATAATTTTCTCATCCTCAAATTTTATCTCCTGCTTGGTTGGATGCACATTTATGTCCAGCCTGGAAGGGTCGAGATCTATGAACAAAGTATACATGGGGAAACTATCCCTGGCAATCATATCGCTAAAGGCATTCATTACTGCATGATGGAGGTAAGGGCTTTTTATGAACCTGCTATTGACGAAAAAATACTGGTCGCCCCTTGTCTTCTTTGCCGTGTCTGGTTTTCCGACAAACCCGTATATCGTTAAGTAATCTGTCTCTTCCTTTACGCTGACTAATTTTGTATTGTAGCTGTTGCCGAGTATTTGTATAAGCCTTTGTTTTAAAGTTCCTTTCTCCAGGTGAAAAGTTTCCTGCCCGTTAGAAGTTAAAGAAAAGAATACCCCGGGAAATGCCATTGAAACCCTAATAAATTCGTCGACAATATGTCGCAGCTCGGATGCATTGCTTTTTAAAAAATTTCTTCTTGCAGGCACATTGAAGAATAAATTTTTCATTGAAATATTTGTGCCGGTATTGGTAGCAACGGGCTCCTGGGAAAGCACTACACTATTTTCAATTTCAATACACGTACCAACGGATTCATCCTCCGTCTTCGTCTTTAATTCTACCTGCGCAACACCGGCAATACTTGCCAGCGCCTCGCCACGAAAACCCATCGTCTTAATGTGAAACAGGTCATCAATGTTCTTAATTTTAGACGTAGCGTGCCGTTCAAAAGACATCCTCGCATCGGTTTCGCTCATTCCTTTCCCATTATCAATTACCTGTATCAATGCTTTACCTGCATCACTTACGAAAAGCTGTATCTCTGTTGCCCCGGCATCTACGGCATTTTCCAACAACTCCTTAACCGCACTGGCCGGGCGTTGTATCACTTCACCGGCTGCTATCTGGTTGGCAATATTTTCGGGTAATAATGTAATAATATCGGGCACTATTCTTCTCCTTT
>JBDSPQ010000097.1:0-3236 GCA_039930305.1 Ginsengibacter sp.
AGAAAAAAAATGCGTATAAAAATTTCATGTGTCTTCCGGTTTGTCTTTAAATTTTAACCCATGCGATTCAATGCTTATACAGCAGCTGCCTTACATTGTAAGCATTCTACAAATTTATATTTAATTAAAAGTTTATCGGCCAATGAGATGGCATCTTTGTCTAATACTTCGTTAAATTTGCAATTCTTAAAAACCGGCTTTTGGTTTTCAGATAAAAATAAATAAAAAAGATCTCGTGAGTGATATGATCAATATAACGTTTCCTGATGGCGCTGTCAGGCAGTATGATAAGGGAACAACAGGACAGGAAATCGCAAAAAAAATAAGTGAGGGCTTCGCGAAAAAAGTATTAGGCGTAGAAATAAATGGGGAAGTGAGAGACCTAACCAGGCCCATAGACGAAGATGCACCTATCAATTTTTTAACCTGGAATGATGACAAGGCAAAAGCTACTTTTTGGCATTCTTCTGCCCACTTGATGGCAGAAGCCGTAGAGGCCTCTTTTCCGGGAGTGAAATTTTGGGTTGGTCCGCCAATTGAAAAAGGTTTCTACTATGATATGGATCTCGGTGATCAACAAATCACTGAATCTGACCTTGAGACGCTTGAGAAAAAAATGACAGAGCTGGCCAGGCAAAACAATCAATACACCCGGAAGGAAATCTCTAAAGCGGAGGCGACAAAATATTTTGAAGAGAAAGGCGATGAATATAAGCTGGACTTGTTGAGTGGCCTCGAAGATGGAACAATTACCTTTTATACCCAGGGAAATTTTACTGATCTGTGCCGCGGTCCCCACATACCATCAACCGGCGCTATCAAAGGGATCAAGCTGACTAACATCGCCGGCGCTTATTACAAAGGCGATGAAAAAAATAAAATGCTCACCCGCATCTACGGAGTTTCTTTCCCGAACCAGACGGAGCTGGACGAATACCTCGTTTTTCTCGAAGAGGCCAAGAAAAGGGACCATAGAAAGATAGGGAAGGAACTTGAACTATTTACTTTCTCTGATAAGGTGGGCTCGGGATTGCCCTTATGGTTGCCGAAAGGTGCTATGCTGCGGGAACGGTTACAACAGTTTCTACAAAAGGCACAGGTTGCCGCAGGATATGTTCCGGTTATTACGCCACATATTGGCTCGAAAAGTTTATTTGTAACAAGCGGGCATTACGAGAAATATGGCGCAGACAGCTTTCAGCCAATAAAGACACCTGTGGAGGGTGAAGAGTTTTTTTTAAAGCCTATGAACTGTCCTTTCCATTGCGAAATCTACAAATCTTCACCCCGGAGCTATAAAGACCTCCCTTTACGTTTGGCGGAGTTTGGAACAGTTTACCGGTACGAGCAATCCGGCGAATTACATGGATTGACAAGGGTCAGGGGATTCACCCAAGACGATGCACACCTTTTCTGCATGCCGGAACAGGTAAAAGATGAGTTTAAGAAAGTGATCGACCTCGTGTTGCATGTATTCAAATCGCTTGGCTTTACAGAATATACGGCACAGATTTCCTTACGGGATAAAGAAAACCGTGATAAATATATCGGAAGTGATGAAAACTGGGAATTGGCAGAAAGATCGATCATTGAGGCAGTAGCAGAAAAGGGTTTGGAAAATGTGGTGGTGGAATATGGAGAAGCCGCATTCTATGGCCCAAAGCTGGATTTCATGGTCAGGGATGCCATCGGGAGAAAATGGCAATTAGGAACAAACCAGATCGATTACAATTTACCTGAACGCTTCGATTTAACTTATATTGGTGAGGATAACGCGAAGCACAGGCCGGTAATGATTCACCGGGCGCCATTTGGAAGCCTTGAGCGATTTGTAGCCGTGCTCACAGAACATTGCGCAGGTAAGTTTCCGATGTGGCTGGTACCGGTACAGGTAAAAATTTTACCGATCAGCGATAAATTCATTCCTTATGCAGAAAATGTTTTATCTCAGTTAAAAAATAAGGATATTCGTACTGAAATAGATGACAGGGGTGAGAAAATAGGTAAGAAGATCCGCGATGCGGAATTAGCTAAAATCCCCTTGATGTTGATTATAGGTGAGAAAGAAATGAATGAAGAAAAGGTTGCGGTAAGGCGGCAGGGTAAAGGTGATGAAGGAGTGAAAACAGTAGCTGAGCTCATCGAAATGATCGAAGAAGAAGTTAAAAATTAAAATCTATAGCAACTCATCTGCTTCGCTAAAAAAAGAAAACTATTTATAAACTAAAATCAATTAATGGCATTTCCACCCAGGCAGCCCAGAGGCGCATTTAACCCCCGGTTTAGAAAAGAACAACAACAGGAACACCGCACCAACCACATGATAAGAGTACCCAATGTACGATTGGTTGGAGAAAACGTAGAGATCGGTGTTTATCCTACAACAGAAGCTCAAAAAATGGCAAACGACCAGGGTCTTGACCTGGTAGAGATTTCTCCGCAAGCTGATCCACCGGTTTGTAAGATTATAGATTACAATAAGTTCCTTTACGAGAAAAAGAAAAAGGAGAAGGAAATGAAAGCCAAAAGCAAAGTTTCCGAGGTAAAAGAGATACGCTTTACACCCAATACAGATGATCATGATTTTGACTTCAAATCAAAACATGCAGAAAATTTTTTGAAAGATGGCAATAAGGTAAAGGCTTATGTACAGTTTAAAGGAAGGGCCATTATGTTTAAGGAAAGAGGCGAATTATTGTTGTTGAAATTTGCAGAACGCCTCGTGGAGGCTGGTACACTTGAGAGTATGCCAAAGCTTGAAGGAAAAAGAATGTTTGCAATTTTTGCTCCCAAGAGTAGTAAGAAAAAATAATACGCTGCGGACACTAAGGCCCCCGGAAAAGTAACAACCTGGATTATTTCAGGAAATATGGTGATTCCTAAACTGCGTTCAGCCAACCGGGAAAGTACTACGATCAATTTTATTTACGTGGAGATTGAACTTGAGAATTCGGCTCGAATCTTATACTTTAAAAAAAAAGCTATTAAAATATGCTGATGCATAGATATTCTGCATTCCCTGAAACTGTTCAAACCCTTCATTTGCAAGATATTCGGCCAGCCATACTTATTCCTGCTTGCATCAGGTAAGGGATTAATTTTCGACTTTCTCAAAGTTCCACATACTAATACTTCCTAAAACACGTTTATTATACGTATTATTACTATACCTATAATTTGGTATTTCTTCGTAGAAATTTACCAGGAAAAAAAATGATTTTTGTAAGTGTTCAATT
>JBDSPQ010000098.1:0-3561 GCA_039930305.1 Ginsengibacter sp.
GCCGAGATGAATAACGCCTCCGGCAATTGCTTTTTAAAATTTTGAACGACAAGGGGCGGCGCCTCGTCAATTTTATTGGCTACAGGGACTACATTTCTATTTTCTGATACAATAGAAACCAGGGATGAAGCGACACCGTCAGCATCCATTTTATTCAGGTCGAAAAGATAAAGTACAACATCTGCCTGTCGTATTTTTTCCCTACTTTTTACCATGCCCATGTTTTCGATCAGATCTTCGGAATGATGCCTGATACCGGCAGTGTCAATAAATCTAAATAATATTCCATCAATATTGATTACTTCTTCAATAGTATCCCTGGTAGTGCCTGCAATTTCACTTACTATAGCCCTGTTCTCATTAAGGAGGGTATTGAGTAAAGTTGATTTTCCGGCATTTGGACTTCCTACGATGGCTACACTTACTCCATTTTTGATTACATTCCCAAGTTGGAAGGATTGAATTAAATCATTCACAATCTGCTCCAGTGTGGACAATAATTCTTTAAATTTATTTCTATCCGCAAATTCAACATCTTCTTCGCTGAAGTCAAGCTCAAGCTCGATCATCGCCAAAAATTGAATGAGTCGCTCCCTCAAATCTTTAAGAAGTCTTGAAAAACCACCACGCATATTTTTGAGCGCGGTATTTTGTGAAGCCGTGGTATTGCTTTCTATAAGATCGGCAACAGCTTCCGCTTCTGTGAGATCCAGCTTTCCATTTAAAAATGCCCGCTGTGTAAATTCCCCTGCCCGCGCAATTCTCGCCCCGCTCCGCACAATGGTATTTAAAACCCGTTGCTGAACATAAGGAGATCCATGACAACTTATTTCGATCACATCTTCCCCGGTATAAGATGACGGTGACCTAAATATTGTCACCACAACTTCATCCAGGATTTGCTCATGATCTTGTATATATCCAACATGTACCGTGTTAGGCTTCTCTAATGAAAGGTCTTTTGAAGGAAATATTTTTCTAATAATATCAAACGAATTATTTCCACTTAACCTGATAACGCCAATGACCGCAATACCCGGAGGTGTCGCAATTGCCGCTATTGTATCACTCCAGCCTGTAAGTTTACCATACATGTTGCAAAGATAATTTCTATTGACATCTAATATTGGCAGCCAAAAACGAAACTTTTATTTAGATATAGGTATAAAAAAAGAGACGCAATTTGCATCTCTTTTTTATTATTTGAAAAGTTGAACTATTATTGATCAGGATTGGTTAATGTAACGGGCTGCAAACGATAAGCATTTACATAGCGGCCGTTCTGCTGGGCAGGAGTCCAGTTTGGCCCCTTCCTTATCGCGTTAGTGGCAACCTCAGCAAGCTTCGTTCCTTTCATTGTTGTTGCCTCTACCTGGCTCACTTTACCTGACTTATCCACAATAAACTTTACTACGCATGTGCCGAAATCCGACTCAGTCATCTCGTCTATATTTGACGAAATAGCTCTTGTCACATACTTTGTCCACGCGCCTGCACCTCCTGGAAAAGATGCTTCAATCTCCACCTTGGTAAAAACCTTATCTTCATCCTCTTTCTTTTCAACAGGCGCTGCAACAACCTGCGTGCCGAAATCCTCTACAGGAGGAGCAACGATACCCAAATCTTTGGTCCCCTCTACAGTTTTTACATCCACTTTAGCCTCTTCAATTTCTTTTATCTCAGGTGGTGGTTTAATTACCTCCTCATCTTTTACGACTTTTGGTGGAGTGAATTGTATAGTGGCAATGGGCGGGGGTGGCGGCAATTTTGGCGGGGGTGGTGGGGGTGGCGGGGGTGGCTCGTTTGGTTGAATCTGTTCCAATGTCAAATCTTTCACCTTCATCTCAATAGTATCATCCTCACTTGTCATATTTTTAGCTATCACAGACCCGATAAACAACAGGGCCATGATAACCACCGTAGTAATAAGAGCAATACTTATGCGCTTATTATAGGTCTTTCTTAAGTCATAAGCTCCATACTCTTTATTTCTTCCTTCGAAGATAATATCGAGCAGATCTGCTTTTAAAAATTGATTAGCGTCCATGATTTAATTTTTTATTAGATACACAAGTGCAACTTTTCCATAAAATTACTGAACCCCTCCAGCCTGTTCTGTAGCGAGTATTTTACTATACTCATCATCAGTCGGGTCTACCATGGCATATCTGGTTATATCATTAATACTCATCTCATCCAGAATATCTACTGCATTTTTATAAGTAGCATCTTTATCCGGCTTGATAATAATAAATAAGTCATCAGCAGGTGTAGATTTCTTCTTATCCAAAATTACTTTTCTAACATCTTTAAACCCGGTGGTTTGCATGGTAGCAGGATCATTTCCAAAATAATAATATATCACATTTGCCCTGCCTAGCATTAGAGTCAGAGATCCTGATTCTTTTACTTTATTCTGCTCATCAGGTTTATCCGTATCCTTAGGCATATTCAGGTTCATTGAAGTGGCCTGGGACATAGTAGTTGTAAATATAAAAAAAGTGATAAGCAAAAAACCGAGATCCACCATCGGGGTAAGATCCACACGGGTAGACAGTTTTTTTCCTTTTTTGACACCCGGGCCTTTTTTGTGGCCTCCACCACTTTTTACTTCCATTTCTGCCATAGTAGTAAGATTTATTTTTTGTTGAAAAATATTTTATTGGCTCTCGCTCTCGTCAGTACCCATAAGTCCCGCAAGGTTTTTCTTGTACAGTTCTGTCCCTTCAGGCACGTCTTCGGCGTTTGTTACAAGATTATACTTATAAATATCATTTTTCTTAAATGCCTCAATTACACTTTTAAAGGCCGGATACTTTGCGTTATTATCACCTTTGATATAGAAGTTTACTTTGTTACCCTGGTTAGCCTGCACAGCGGCGCTTATCCATGCCTGTAATTCATTATTTGTACTATCCGTAGGAATACCTTGTAGCTTGGTGGCTTTAATTTGCTCCGCGGTAAGCCTATTGAACTGGTTTAACTGGCTTAGAGGTACGCCAACGAAAGTAGCCTGTTCGAAATATTGAATGTCTTCCGGTGTAAATTGAATGTTTCGTTCTTTACCCAATTCCTCAATTACGCTCTTTCTCATCTCATCGCTCATATCAATAAAGATTTTTCCCTCTGGATCTATAGACACTTTGAATGCATCTTTCTCAGAGGCAACCTTAGAGGAAACTGAACTCGGCGGAGTAACTTCTATTGCTTCTTCAGGCTTAAACTTCGTGGTTAAGATAAAGAACGACAATAAGAGAAACGCAACATCGCACATAGCAGTCATATCAACGAACGTACTTCCGCGTTTTATTTTAGCTCTACCCATTTCTAAAAAATTTATAGTGTTTAATACCAGATTCAGTATCCGGAATTTTCCACAAATTTATTTGTATAAAGATGCAAAACTCTGTGTAAGAGTAAATCCACTTTCATCTATACCGTAAGTAATACCATCAATTTTCGTTGTAAAAATGTTGTACGAGATAATTGCAAATGCCGATGTGCCAATACCTAATGCCGTATTGTAAAGGGCCTCCGCAATACCTTTTGATAATTCCCTTG
>JBDSPQ010000099.1:0-3818 GCA_039930305.1 Ginsengibacter sp.
AAATGGGCTACGTGGGAACATTTTGACGAGCTGGAAAAAAAAGGATTGATGATGTTTGGTCAAATGACAGCCGGCTCCTGGATATATATAGGTAGCCAGGGAATTGTGCAAGGCACCTTTGAAACTTATGGCGCGGTGGCAAAGAAGCATTTTGGCGGTACATTGAAGGGTACATTGAATGTAAGTGCCGGCCTTGGCGGAATGGGGGGAGCACAGCCCCTTGCCATCACTATGAACGAAGGTGTGGCGCTGATCGCGGAAGTGGAAAAATGGCGGATTGAAAAGCGGCAGCAGACAAAATACCTGGATGAATGCATTGAGGATATCGATACAGCCATTTGCAAGGCACTGGAGTACAAAGAACAAGGTAAAGCAATTAGTATCGGAGTGCCTTGTAATGCCGTTCATTTGCTTTCGCACCTTATTGAAAAAAAAGTTGTCCCGGATACACTCACTGACCAAACGTCGGCTCACGATCCAATGATAGGCTACATTCCGCACACCTTGAACAATGATGAGGCTAATAGTTTGCGCGTTGAAAACCCCGGCCGCTATGTAGCCCTGGCGTATGAAAGCATGAAGTTGCATGTGGACCTTATGCGCCAGCTTCAATCAAATGGGGCAGTTACTTTTGACTATGGTAACAACTTACGTGCAAGAGCATACGAAGAATCTCTTAAGAAAGGCCTGGAAGAAGCGGAAGCAAAAAAGGCTTTTGATTTTCCTGGCTTTGTTCCGGCATATATACGGCCTTTATTTTGTGAAGGAAAAGGACCTTTCCGGTGGGCAGCGCTAAGCGGCGATACTGCCGATATAGCTGTAACAGATGAAATAATGATGGAACTGTTTCCGAAAGACGAAGGCATGATACGCTGGATAAAAATGGCGCAGAAAAAGATCGCTTTCCAGGGGTTGCCGGCACGTATTTGTTGGGTTGGCCAGGGTGACAGGGAAAAGGCCGGCCTGGCTTTCAATGAACTGGTAAGAACCGGGAAAGTAAAAGCACCCATCGTGATTGGACGCGACCATCTCGATACAGGCTCGGTGGCGAGCCCTAACAGGGAGACCGAAGCGATGTTGGATGGCAGTGATGCAGTGGCGGATTGGCCGGTTTTGAACGCTCTATTGAATACGGCCGGTGGGGCAAGTTGGGTAAGTCTTCATCATGGCGGTGGAGTAGGCATGGGCTACAGCATTCATGCAGGTATGGTGATCGTTGCCGACGGAACCATGGCTGCAGAAGAACGATTGAGGCGCGTGTTGAGGAACGATCCCGGCCTGGGTGTTATAAGGCATGCAGATGCAGGCTATGACGTTGCCAAAGATTATGCAAGGAAATTTGAATTGGACTTGCAGGAAAGATTAAACAGGTAAGTTTCCAAATACTTTTTCCGTTTAGTATTTTAGTTTTATTTAATTTTTTTAACTTGTAAAAAAAAATTATGTCAGCGAAAAAAATAATAACTGTCTTTGGTGCTACAGGAGCCCAAGGTGGCGGACTGGCCCACGCCATATTGAATGACAAGGAAAGCGAATTTTCTGTGAGAGCCGTAACAAGAGATCTCGCATCTGAAAAAGCGAAAAAGCTGTCGGAGCTTGGCGCTGAACTGATAGAGGCAGATATTGATGATATTGAAAGTGTAAGGAAGGCGATGGAAGGAGCTTATGGTGCGTATTGCGTTACTTTTTTCTGGGCTCATTATTCTGCGGAAAAAGAACAAAAAGAAATTAAAAATTTTGCAGAAGCTGCGAAGGCTACAGGTCTAAAACATGTTATCTGGTCCACCCTGGAAGATACAAGAATATTAGTACCCTTGTCAGATGACCGAATGCCCACTCTTCAGGAAAAGTATAAAGTGCCGCACTTTGATGGCAAAGGTTCTTCAGATCATTTTTTCGAAGATGCAGGGGTACCGGTTACCTATTTAATCACTTCGTTTTATTGGGACAATCTTATTTATTTCGGGATGGGACCTAAGCGTGGGGAAGATGGAAAATTATCTATAACCTATCCGATGGGTGATAAGAAACTGGTAGCAATTGCCGCTGAAGATATCGGTAAGTGTGCCTACGGCATTTTTAAGGAGGGCACTTCCCTGCTTGGAAAAAGAATAGGCATTGCGGGTGATGCTATCACCTGTGAAGAGATGGCTGCGACGCTTACAACAGTATTAGGGGAAAAAGTAACCTACAACGAAGTGACACCTGAAATGTACCGTGGCTTTGGCTTTCCCGGTGCAGATGACCTGGGCAATATGTTCCAATATTACCAGGAATTTGAAAAAGAATTTCTTGAAGCACGTAATATCAACTATGCAAAAAAATTAAACCCGGAGCTGCAGGATTTTAAAATGTGGGTTGAAAACAATAAGGACCGCCTGCGGATGGAGTAAATATTTAATGTTGATAACGAAGCATCCCTAACTTCATTTTGCATCTTCACCTTGCTTAAAATAAATTCAACTTTATGGGTTGTCCTTTAAATTTTAATTTCATTATTCCGCAGGATAAAATCGTATAACCGAAAGACATTGCAGTAGCTCTGTTGGGGTAATTGAAATATAACTATAAACCTTACACAAGGTGGTTTACAATCGGCCGCACTTGTTGTAGATAAAAAAATCCCAGTGCGTTTCATAAAACCTGCTAACGGATGATTGGAAAGCTGTATGCGCTCTTGAAATCAAAAATTCACAGCACAGTGCGAAGACCGGAAAAATCTTTTGTAAATTTGAACGATGTGTTTATGAGCTGCAAAATTCTTTTCTAAACTATTTATTTTGTTTATAGGAAGAATTGGAAAAGATTGCAAGGCCTATATAATTTTTAGACAAAAAGTAAATAATAAATTACAAACATGATACATTTCACCCGCAGGAAATTTCTTAAATCGTCATCAATTTTAGTGGCAGCCACGATGGTGGTTCCTTCTTTTGAATTAAAAAAGGTGAATCCGTCGCTTTCTTTTTCAACCCTTGGATGCCCTGACTGGAATTTCCAGAAGATTACAGATTTTGCAGTACAAAATAATTATACGGGGATAGAATTACGCGGCATACAAAGAGAAATGGATCTTTCGAAGTCGCCGATTTTTAACAGCGCTGAAAATATCCGCAATACGCTGGATATCATGAAGCAAAAGGGCCTAAAATTTATAAACCTTGGATCTTCCTGCAATCTGCATCTATCAGATGCCGCGGCAAGAAATAAAAACCTTGAGGAGGGCCGTCGCTTTATTGATCTTGCTCAAAAAATTGATTGTCCTTATATACGGGTGTTTCCTAATAAACTGCCAGATGAAGAGGAGAAGAAGGAGACATTAGATCGCATCACCAGCGGTTTGAGCGAATTAGGTGATCATGCAAAAGGTAGCAATGTCACTGTTTTAATGGAAACCCACGGTGATGTGGTAATGAGCGATGATATCAGGTACATAATGGACGCCGCAGCAAAGGAACACACTGGGTTAGTATGGGATATTGCTAATATGTGGTCGGTTACCAAAGAATTGCCGGCAGAAGTCTATCCTAAACTAAAAAAATATATCCTGCATACGCACATCAAAGACCTTAAAATGAAAGATGGTAAAGAGCATTATGCCTTTGTAGGTAAGGGTGAAGTTCCCATATTTGAGGCGATTGATATTTTGTCAAAAGATGGTTACAAGGGTTATTATAGTTTCGAATGGGAAAAAATGTGGCATCCTGAAATTGAAGAGCCAGAAGTTGCGCTGGCGGATTATGCAAGGGCGATGAAAAAGCATTTCAGTGAAAGCCCGGCAACATAGTTTCTTCTGCAAAATATTTTTTCAAGTCTCA
>JBDSPQ010000100.1:0-3138 GCA_039930305.1 Ginsengibacter sp.
TCAGGCGTTACTGATTTCACAGTTGATTCGAAGACAGAATTTCCTTTTCGAAATTTCGTCATTTTATTTTTGGCGAAGAGGTGTTGATTGTACAATTCAAATAGAGCCGGGAAGTTCCCCCGCTTAAGATCATCGATCCTTTGCAGTATTATCGCATGAAGTTCCGCAGTCATCGTTTTGATATCATATTTCTTTCCTGTGATCATTTTCAGCGATATGGGAGATCGGCCTTCGACCTGGAAATCTTCCTGGTTGATGTTTATCCCAATGCCCGATAATGACCACTGCCATACATACCCCCTGATGATATTTTCTATTAAAACTCCCCCTGCCTTCTTGTCATCTATATAAATATCATTTGGCCATTTAATAGAAATATTATTTTTAACATATCCCGAAATAAATTGATAACATCCTACAGCAACGGCCACTGTCAGATAAAATTGATGGTACACCGGTAGCCATTGCATTTCGTGCACCACGGTAAGCAACACATTTTCGCACCAATTGCTTTCCCAACTTTTGCCGCGCCGTCCCTTCCCGTTGGTTTGCTCCATTGCCATTACAGCATCTCCACTTTTTAGGCCGCCTTTCTGAACCATTCCCATGGCATAGTTGTTGGTGCTATCAACCTTCCGGAGAATTATTAAATTTTTGGAGCCCCTTGTCATACAAAATTGTATTGATAAAGAATTAGTATTTTTGATAATTAGCTTGCAAGGAAGGTTGATAAACCTGCAATCTAAACAGTTTAAAACAAATTTCTTCCGTGTATAAACAGGGAAGCTGACTAAAATAATTTCGTTTGAATAATTTAACCCTTTTGTCCACCAGGAAAAATTCAACTTTTACCAGATTAAACAGAAATAGCAAAATTTTTAAGCGAATCGTAAAAGCAATCCAGGACAAAAAAGGTGAAAAAATTGTAAGCCTCGATTTAAAAAAAATTCCTGAGGCAGTTTCTGATTTTTTTATCATTTGTGAGGCATCCAACAACATTCAGCTAAAGGCTATTGCCGATAATGTAGAAGAGGAGGTAAAGAAAAATTGTAATGAATTACCCTATCGGCATGAGGGAAAACGGGGTGAACAATGGATTCTGATAGATTATATAAATGTTGTTGTACATATCATGCTTCCTGAGCCAAGGAAATTTTACGCACTTGAGGAGATGTGGAGTGATGGCACAATGCTGGGACACTAACCGTAGGATCAAATATTTACCTCGTAACTGAGTTATATTCTATCAAATTAAAATAAAAAAGTCCCGCGAACGTCTAGTAACGGGAAATTTAAATATTGCGAGGCAAGAATTTATGGCAACTGAAGAAAAGAAAAAAATTCCATTACAAAAGCGTTTGAATTCAAATGGGGTTCAGGGTTCTGATGAGGATCCAAAGAAGCGGCCCAGGATGAGCATTTATTGGGTGTATGGAATCATTTTCGCCGCTATTATCGGATATAATCTTTTTAGGACCACCTCTAGCAGTGGAGTTGAAATAAACAATCTGCAATTTTATTCGCTACTCAAGCAAGGAGCCGTGGACCAGATTAAAACCGTGGGCAATAAAAAACTAGTCAGGGTTTATCTAGATCAGGAACAAATAAGCTCTAACCAGGGTATGTTCCGTACCCTCCTGGGAAATGACTTCGAAAATGTAAGAAAGTTGCCGCCACCACAGGCCTATTTTCCCATTGTGACAGATGAAGCTTTTTCGGCTGAACTTGGACAATTTTACAAGGACAATCCGGAAGTGAAACATATTGCGGACAGGCCCGGAGATGAAGGAGAGTTATTTGGGCAGATTGTCAGTACACTTCTCCCAATTTTATTGATAGGACTGCTTTTTATCATGATGATGCGCAAGGTAGGCGCCGGAGGCGGTGGAGGCGGGCCGGGGGGCATTTTCAATATTGGAAAGTCTAAGGCGACTTTATTTGATAAGGGTGCCCGTGTAAATATAAATTTTGGGGATGTAGCAGGGCTTGATGAAGCGAAAGTAGAAGTAATGGAAATCGTGGACTTTCTTAAAACACCAAAAAAGTATACAGCTCTTGGTGGAAAAATTCCGAAAGGAGCTTTACTCATAGGGCCTCCGGGCACAGGTAAAACATTACTGGCAAAAGCTATGGCCGGAGAAGCCCAGGTTCCGTTTTTCAGCCTCAGTGGTAGTGATTTTGTTGAAATGTTCGTCGGCGTTGGCGCAAGCCGTGTCCGGGACTTATTTAAGCAGGCAAGAGAAAAGGCACCATGTATAATATTCATTGATGAAATAGATGCGATAGGACGCGCAAGAGGAAAAAATATGATGATGAGCAATGACGAACGGGAAAATACCCTTAATCAATTGCTTGTGGAAATGGATGGTTTTTCGACTGATATTGGTATCATTATTCTGGCAGCCACCAACCGCCCTGATGTACTGGACAATGCATTATTGAGGCCGGGAAGGTTCGACAGGCAAATCACTATTGACCGGCCAGATCTTGTAGGTCGTGAAGCAATTTTTAAGGTTCACCTGATACCCATTAAAATTTCGCAAACACTTGATGTGCACAAGTTGGCCGAGCAAACCCCTGGTTTCGCCGGAGCTGATATAGCAAATGTGTGTAATGAAGCAGCGCTTATTGCTGCGAGGAAAAATAAGGATGCGGTTGACATGTCCGATTTTCAGGATGCGATTGATCGTGTAATCGGTGGTTTGGAAAAGAAAAACAAAATTATTCTTCCTGAAGAAAAAGAAATAATTGCCTACCATGAAGCTGGCCATGCTATTTGTGGTTGGTTCCTCGAGCATGCATACCCTTTGCTAAAAGTGACCATAGTGCCACGAGGTACTGCTGCCTTAGGCTATGCCCAATACACTCCGAAAGAGCAGTATTTGTATAATACAGACCAGCTGCTTGATCAGATCTGTATGACACTTGGAGGCCGTGCGGCAGAGTCTATTTTCTTCGGAAAAATATCCACAGGCGCCAGCAACGATCTGCAGCAAATTACCAAGATGGCCTACGCCATGGTAACCGTTTATGGTATGAATGACAAGGTAGGAAATGTGAGCTATCACGATCCCCAGCAGGAAAATACTTTTACCAAACCGTTCAGTGAAGAGACCGGAAAGATGATCGATGAGGAAG
>JBDSPQ010000101.1:0-3931 GCA_039930305.1 Ginsengibacter sp.
GGGGCTACCCAATATTAACCTGCCAAAAATCACTTCCGGTAACTGCAATTGCTGCCCGCCGGAACAAACCTGTCCTCCACATTGCATATCGGCTATTACCAGGCGTGCTATGGCAGGAGAAAAGATCATAGAATCTTTTATGATAAAAAACGATTGTAATCAAACGAAAACATATCGCATCGGGGTAAGGCAGTTAGATGATGAAACAGGAAATAGTGCGCCTTCGCAACCGGTATTAAACAAAAGCACTGTAACGCTGGAACCTGGTAGAAGTGAGGAGGTACTCGTTAGTGTCGATCTTGCCAATTTTAAAAATGGTTCAACTTATACCACGGAAATTGTACTTCGCGAAAAAGAGATCAACCAGAATATTTGTTTCACTTTAATTGTTGAAGATCCAAGATCTACCGTGGTGGTACCACAAAGTGAACAACAATATCGCCTGCGCTGGCAAAGCTGGAAAGATCATTATTATTGTGAGAAGCCAGCTTTTAACAGGGCGCCGGGCACGAACGTCTTATCTATCGCCGGAAAATAAATATAATGGAAAGGGAAAATTCTTTGACAAAAGATATCGAAGATCTCGTAAATAAATCGATCGAAGCCAATAAAATATTTTTGAGCGAAGGCTCACGTATACTTCGTCGTTTTACCGTTCCCGGCGAAAAAAAAGCAGCGGATATTTTCGAGCCAAATTTTATCCAGGAAGCTTTTAGCGCTTATACACGGTTGAATATCCAATACCTGCAAAATGTGATGGATCTTGGTGTATCCATGGTAAAAAAAGCCGGTGCAGAACCGGTAAATAGCACCGATGTGAAATCTGAACCCTCCGAAACATCCGGCCCTTCTTTTGTGCTGGCCGCTGAAGCCGAAGCGGGTAGTAAGGTGCAGCTTTCTTTTTTATTAGACAATATTAAAAACGAAACGGCCTTATGTAACCTGGTGAGTTCGCCTTACATTTTTAATCAAGGTGCGTCAAGCGAAGAAAACTTTGTCACCATTTTTTCTCCCCAATCTTTCAGTTTGCGCACTGGTGAACAGCAACGGATCACTATCGATATCACCATCCCCGATACATCAAGACCCGGGGAATATGTAAGCGCCGTGAAGGTGGAAGGATTCGAAGCCGGCTATTTTTCTATTCATCTAACAATAAAAGAACAATCAAACAAAATAGCTCCCAATGGCAGGAAAAAAGCAGGCTCCCGAAAATGATAATAATAAAACGCTTACAGATGATTTGTTTGATGTGTTGAATCCCAATAACATGCTGAATAATGCCCAACGCGTATTAAGTTCGGCAGTAAATGTATTGGAAGAAGAAATAGCTGCCGGAATATTAGCCGCTAAGAAAATAGAAAAGAAGATTATCAATGTTGATGATGTAAGAAGCAATCCCCAAAACCTGCTGAACCGCATCCGTAAAGACACCCATGAAGTAGTCGATCTTTTTCTCGATGGCTTTATTGCCCTCTCCTCCCAGTTAAAATTACTATCGGACAATGTTGCCACCCAGGTGGGCGATATCAAAGCTTCGCCGGCATCGCCCGCAAAAGAGCAAAAAAGCAGCGTTTCCATATTGCAGCCCGACGAAGCCGTAAAGCCCGGCGAAACAGCCATTTTATACATGAACCTTTCCGATGATGACATAGTGATGCCCATAGAAATTCAACTGAAAAAAAATGACCTGGCCGGCGCCCTGGGAGAAAAGATTGCTGCACGGAATATAACGATACTACCTGCATCGTTGGTGCTTAATCCCGGTGAAAAAAAGGAAGTCGCTATCCACATTAAGGTGCCACCTGCCTGCAAGCCGGGCCATTATACTTCATTGTTTACCGACATAAAAAACCCGGCAGTAAAAACCATTATTAATATCGAGGTGGCATAAAACAATAATCCATGTACGAAGCTTTGATGAAGGATATGCTTGCAGAATATGGTGCGGAAACTTTGAAAGGCATCAGGCATTTTATCCCGGATAAGGAGCCCCGCAAATATTTGTACGATCTTGTGGCGGATTATCCGGGCCGTGGTGGAAAAGGGTTTCGCCCGGGATTATGCATCGCCACCTGCAAAGCTTTCGGGGGCACCATGGATCTTGCTTTAAATTCTGCCATCACACTTGAGTTATTGCACAACGCCTTCCTGATACATGATGATGTAGAAGACGAAAGTATGTACCGCCGCAACAAGCCAACCATGCATCAATCGAACAGCAATGCTATCGCGATAAATGTGGGCGATGCGATGAACGTGCTTGGTTTATACCCGCTCTTTAAGAACAAAGAAAAATTAGGGCCAAGGGTAACAGAAAAAATTTTCCTGGAGATCCTGCACATGACCACCGAATCGGCAGAAGGGCAGGCATTGGAACTTGGCTGGCGAAAAGATAATGTTTGCACACTGAATGACGATGACTATCTCCGTATGATATTAAAAAAAACATGCTGGTACACCTGTATGCACCCGATACGCATTGGTGCCATTATTGGCAGCCAGGGCAATGTAGATGCGGACAGTTTTAACAGGCTGGGATATTTTATGGGCACTGCCTTCCAGGTGCAGGATGATGTTTTGAATCTTGTTGCAGAAGAAAAAAAATATGGTAAAGAAATTGGTGGCGATATTATTGAAGGCAAGCGCACCCTGATGCTGATACATCTTTTGCAACACTGCAATGCGGATGAACTCTCCATTATAAAAAACTTTCTTGCCATCCCCATTCGCGAACGAAAAAATGCAACAGCATCGTGGATTTTAAGTCTTATGCATCAGTATGGCAGCATCAACTATTCAAAAGCTATTTCGAAGTATATGGCCGGCGCCGCAATCAAGGAATTTTATACCTTGTTTTCCTGCCTGCCGGATTCTACGGACAAATCATTGTTAGAAAATATTATTCTTTACATGATCAACAGGGACTATTAAGATGATAAATATTCAGCCGGTTCATAAATATGATTGTGATGTATTGATCGCAGGTGGTGGACCCGCCGGAAGTGCGCTCGCATACCATCTTGCCAAAAAAGGATTGAAAATAACAGTGGCAGAAGCCGGACGTTTTCCCCGCGATAAAATATGCGGCGATGGCGTAAGCCCTATCGCACTGGCAGAACTGGATGCAATGGGTATTAAAAAATGGAAGAAATTTTCGTTGGCAAACGAGATAAGTAAAGTAGGCTTGTTTATAAAAAATGATAAAGTATTTATCAATTTATCAAAGCCTGAAAACCTGCCCTTTCATGCCCGCATTATCCCACGGATAGAACTGGACAACTGGATTTATAAAACAGCGAAAAAGGCTGGCGCTCAATACCTGGAAGATACACGTTTGATTGGTTACACTGTTTTGCCCTCAGGCGTCACTGCCCGGTTAAAACAGGGGACTACTTCTAAACAGATAAGGGCAAAAATGATAGTCGGCGCCGATGGAAGCAGTTCAGTTGTTGCCAGGCAATTGCAGGGTGGCAAACATGCGGATGAATTTCAATTACTAGGCCTGAGAACGTACTACGAAAATATAAATGGACCTGCTGACCGGGTGGATATTTATTTTACCGAAGATAGTTTTCCGGGCATCTACTGGTTGTTTCCTAAAGGGCCAAACGGTGCAAACATAGGCATGGCAGCTATTTCAGCCACATTCCCCCACAAACCGGAAAATATAAAGCATTTGCTTGCACGTCATTTAGAGCAGAACTCCGATATAAAAGAACGTGTTGGAAATGGAAAGGCTGAAGGCAAAATCGATGGTTGGATACTTAAATTTTTTAATCCCAAATCCATTCTTACGGGCGAACGCCTGATGCTTGTGGGAGATGCCGCAGGGCTTATCAATCCATCGAGCGGTGATGGCATCCAGTATGCCTTATTAAGTGCGCGATGGGCTGCAGAAACATTAGGCGTCTGTTTTGATGCTGATGAT
>JBDSPQ010000102.1:0-3126 GCA_039930305.1 Ginsengibacter sp.
GGTTTATTTTGAGAGCGGCCACAGCGGCAAACCGAAACTATTTCCCGACCCTGCAAACCATATTGGTTCCCATTTCTATCAACTATCTCGAAATCACCTTCTATTTTTAACGAGCCATTGTTATTTATCGTAATTTTTGTTTTAGTCATTTTTTTTTGCCAAATGTAGTGAATAATGAACATTGGCAATTTAGTGCGTATTGTAGAAAATTATTTCAAAAGATCGTATCTGATTTACACGTAAATTCATGCTCTTAAACGTTTTACTTGAACAGCCTCCTTAGAAAAACACTAAAAATACTTGGCGTCACTGCCGGTATCCTCGTCTTACTTTTTATTATCGCCTTCGCCTATATTTCAGTTAACAAAAAATCGATCATTCGTCAGGTAACGGAGGGCGTTAGTAAGAAATTAAATGGCAAAGTAACCGTTGGAGATGTTGAATTAACCTTCTTCAGTACATTCCCATCGGCATCGATAAAGCTTAATAATGTAAGCATCACGGATACCATGTTTGCCCAGCATCATTACCCTTTTTTACAAGCCGAAAAAGTTTTTGCGAAGTTGAGTATTCTTCAAATGATGAAAAAAGAATCTCCAGTAAAAGGACTTCGTATTCAGAACGGAAAAATTTACTTATACACTGATACGGCAGGGTATACAAATACCTATTTGCTACATCCTAAAAAAGATCCAGGTTCTGCCCCTACTTCCGGCCAATCGAAAAATCCAATAAAATCAATAGATTTAGATAACGTAAGACTAAAGGTGGATGACAGGAAGGAAAATAAATTTCATGATTTCGCAATCAAGTCTTTTGAAATGCAACTCGACGACGATGATTCTTCTATGCTTGTTTTTAATACAAAAACAGATATCCTTATTCATAGTCTTGCCTTCAATAAAAATGCCGGCAGCTTTGTGCAGGAAAAAACTTTTACCGGAAAATTTGATCTGCAATATCACACTAAAACAAACCAGTTAAGTTTTGATAGTATTGATATTAAAATATCTGGCCACCCTTTTAATCTAAGTGGGCGTTTTGATCTGCAAGGACCTGGTCCCCAATTTAGCTTGCGGGCGCACACAAAACAGATAGGGTACGAATTTGCAAAAGCAATCCTGACTAAGAAAATTGCAACGGCCATGTCGATCGTGCAGGTAGAAAAGAAAATAGATGCTGATGTTAGCCTTGGCGGTCCCCTGAATGCCGGGGATCCAGTGCTCAATGTTACTTGGAATATAAAAAATTCGCACCTGGGCACTCCGTTTTTCGATTTCGACGATGCTTCACTCTATGGGTTTTACACAAATGAAGTAACGCCGGGATTGCCGAGACGGGATCCAAATTCTAAAATTGTGATCAACCGCTTTTCTGCCAGCTGGCATGGCTTGCCGGTCACTTCTTCGCAAATTGAAATTTTGAACCTTTATGAACCGACCCTGATCTGTGACCTGCAATCTTCTTTTCCGCTCCCGCGTCTCAATACCCTTATTGGCAGCGATAATATCGTCCTGGAATCTGGCGATGGATCATTAAACCTTACTTACAAGGGCCCGATCGTGAGAAATAATAACACGAACTCATTCATTAACGGACAATTGACATTTAAAAACGGTACCATTTTATATGCTCCAAGGGATGTATATATGAAAAATGTAAACGGTGATATGGCATTCAGAAACTCAGACGTATTTATAGAAAATCTCGATTGCGACGTTCTTGATAATAAATTCAGAATGGAAGGTGCAGCAAGAAATTTGCTAACATTAGTCAACACCGATCCAAATAAGGTAAATATTGATTGGAAGATTTATTCTCCTGCATTAAACCTAAACTCTTTTCTATACTTATTGAAACCTAGAAAAAAAATTATCCGCAAAAAAACAGGGAAGAGCGGGCTTGAGAATATTTCAACAAGGATCGACGCTATACTGGACCGGGGAAGAATCAACGTGAGTCTGCAGACGCCCCGGATGAACTACAAAAAACTACAGGCGAAAAATGTATTAGCAGATGTGACTTTATTGCAAGACCGGTATCTGCTCAATAATGTAAGTATGGAGCAAGCTGGCGGTAAGGTGAATCTAAGCGGTTCGCTCGTAACAGAAAAAGTGAATTATCATACGGCGCAAATAGCTGCTGCTTTCAACAATGTAAATGTCAGCCAGGTTTTTTCAGAATTTAACAACTTTGGACAGGACGGGATTAATGCAAAAAATATAACAGGTCAGTTAACTGCAAAGGTGAATGCTCAGCTCGCTTTGAATGACGACGGCAATGCCTACCCGAATTCTATAAAAAGTATAGTTGACTTTTCATTAAAAAATGGTTCGTTGGTAGATTTTGAGCCTGTAAAAAAACTACAAAACTTCCTGTTTAAAAATCGGGATTTTGAAAACATAAAATTTGCGGAGCTTAAAAACCGCCTTGAAATATCTAATCAGGAAGTAAAAATTAACCGTATGGAGATACAGTCTAATGTTTTGTCTCTGTTTGTAGAAGGTGTTTATAGCATGAAAGGGAATACTGATATGAGCATACAACTTCCGCTAAGCAATTTGAAAAAAAGAAAGGCAGATTATAAACCTGAAAATATTGGAACTGATAAACGTGGTGGCGCCAGCATATACCTGAGAGGCAGACCAGGCACGGATGGAAATATTCAATTCAAGCCCGACCTTTTTAAGAAATTCAGGGGGAGTAAAGACTAATATCAGGTAGACCTTTCCCTGACTTTTCCTTTATTTAAACAATGAGCCGAAAAGTCCACAAGATAGGTTTACAATTTTTTCTTTGAAACCCAATCACAAGAAATAACGAACTAGATTTCAAAATATAAGTTACAAGTATTATCTTAATACCCTGGTTGCTCCCTAAGAAATTCTCCCGCTACTTTTAAAAACATTTTACATCAATTTTACGCTGGCTCATGAAGAAAAATAAGTTTTTCGTTCTGGTCAGGGTTATAAAGCTGAGAAGAGGGTAAGTCACGAATAGTGGCCTGGTACAAGGAACAACGATTTTGTAAATATTCATTTAAAGTTTTAAAATTCTAAATTTTATATATGCAAACAGGTTTATCTATCCCCAGGTTCTCAATACTTTTTTCAATTATCTGCCTCC
>JBDSPQ010000103.1:0-9315 GCA_039930305.1 Ginsengibacter sp.
GTATCACTGCTAAATTCTAAAATCGTACTTTTAGACAGGACAAATAAACACTATCTGGATTTATAAATTATGAAAACAAAAAAAGAAATTGTCAACAATTGGTTACCGAGGTATACGGGTGAAAAACTCAGCAATTTCGGAGAATATATCCTTCTTACTAATTTCAGCAATTATGTAAGAATGTTTGCGGATATGCACAAAGTAAAAATTGTTGGAATGGATAAAGCAATGCAGTGTGCAACTTCAGACAATATTACCATCATCAATTTCGGCATGGGCAGTCCTGGCGCCGCAACTATAATGGATCTTCTGAGCGCTGTGGATCCGGAAGCCGTACTTTTTTTGGGTAAATGTGGTGGATTAAAAAAAAGAAACGCCATTGGTGATTTTATTCTGCCCATTGCCGCTATAAGGGGAGAGGGTACGTCAGATGATTATTTCCCGCCAGAGGTACCTGCGCTACCTGCATTTGCCCTGCAAAAAGCCATCTCTACGACCATCCGGGATCACGCTTTTGATTATTGGACAGGGACGGTTTATACTACTAACAGGCGTGTTTGGGAGCACGATGAGGAATTAAAAACCTATTTAAAAAAAATCCGTGCTTATGCAGTGGACATGGAAACGGCTACCATATTTACGGTTGGATTTTATAACAAAATTCCTACCGGAGCCTTGCTGCTCGTAAGCGATTCTCCCATGATTCCCGAAGGTGTAAAAACCACCGAGAGTGATGCAGGCGTGACAGCACAATTTGTTGAACGCCATTTGAGGATAGGAATAGATTCTCTGAAGCAATTGATTAATAATGGCGTAACCGTAAGGCATTTGAAATTTTAATTACAATCACTTCCATATATTATACCTTAACTCCTAACAATGCCACTGAGAAATTCTTTTGATGCCCCCTCCTATTCTTGAAATAAAAAATTTAAGCATTGGGTTTGCTAATAGCGGGGAGGTGGCGCCTGCCCTGCACAATATTTCATTCACAGTTGAAAAAGGTGAAACTGTCGCCATTGTTGGCGAATCGGGCTCTGGAAAAACGGTAACTGCACTTTCCATTTTACGTCTGCTCCCTTCTCCCCCTGCGAAATATTTATCCGGAGAAATAATATTTACTCGTCGCGAAGATTTGCCTCTTGACCTGCTGAAAATTTCCGACAAAAAAATCAGGCAGATAAGAGGAAACGATATTTCTATGATTTTCCAGGAACCTATGACTTCCCTGAACCCGGTACAAACAGTGGGCAGGCAGGTTACCGAGCCTTTAATGATTCACCGGAATATTTCCCGAAAGGAAGCACATGAGGAAACTGTAAAAGTCTTCAGGCATGTCGAACTTCCTGACCCCGGGCAAATGATGGGACGTTACCCACATCAGTTAAGTGGCGGCCAGAAACAAAGGGTAATGATTGCTATGGCGATAAGTTGTTCGCCCGGCATTCTAATAGCCGATGAACCTACAACAGCCTTGGATGTTACGGTGCAAAAAACCATCACGTTACTTTTAAAAAAATTACAGATTGAAAATGACATGGCGGTAATTTACATTACCCACGACCTGGCACTTGTGGCGGAAATAGCTGACAGGCTGATAGTGATGTATAAAGGTCGTATTGTTGAAACCGGGCGCGCAAAAGAAATTTTCAAAGATCCGCAACATCCCTATACGCAGGCGCTTATAAAATGTCGTCCTACACCAAATTCTAAGGGGGGGAAGTTGCCTGTGATAAGTGATTTTTTGACGCCTTCATTTTTGGGAGATTTAAATTCTCATAAAGATGGTGAGCCCTTTGCAGTTGAGGCTAAGCCAATTTATGCAAAAGCGGAGAAAAGGTTAGAAATCGCTGATACCCGCGAAAGCCTTATTAAGGTCGAAAACCTAAAAGTTTATTTTCCTGTAAAAACAAGTTTTACCGGAAAAGTTTTGCGCGAATTCAAGGCTGTCGATGGGGTGAGTTTCGAAGTAAAAAAAGGAGAAACACTGGGCCTTGTGGGCGAAAGCGGTTGTGGAAAAACAACACTCGGGCGAACGTTGATCCGCCTTATTGATCCGACTTCTGGTAACATTTTTTTTAATGGAACGGACCTGGCAAATATTCCAAACGAAGAGATGAGGAAATTACGTAAAGACATACAGATCATTTTCCAGGATCCGTATGGGTCTCTGAATCCACGTATCACTATAGGCCAGGCTATTGATGAACCTATGAAAATTCATGACATAGAAAAGAACAAAAATCTCCGCCGGGATAAAATCATATACCTTTTGGAAAAAGTAGATTTGAAGTCTGAGCATTTTAACCGCTATCCTCATGAATTTAGTGGTGGTCAGCGACAACGGATTTGTATAGCGCGTGCCTTATGCCTCAGCCCGGATTTTATCATATGCGATGAAAGCGTTTCTGCTCTGGATGTAAGTGTGCAGGCGCAGGTGCTCAACTTGCTAAACGAATTAAAAGCAGAACTTGGCTTTACCTGTATATTTATTTCTCACGACCTCGGGGTTGTATATTACATCAGTGATAGAATAATGGTGATGCAAAAGGGCAAAATTGTGGAAACCGGCACTGCTGCAGATATTTTTTTCCGGCCACAAGTACTTTACACACGGGCGCTGATCAAAGCAATACCAACCGTTGCGCTGTAAATCATTCACCTTCTCAACAGTTTTAATAATGTGCTTGTGAAAGTTTATCATAGGTATTGCACACAAAGACGTAACTTCGCACGCTTGAAAAAAATCATGCCGTAACATGATAAGTGGCCAGAGAATGCTGGCACGTATCTCCTGTAAAAACTACAGTAATGGCATGTGACAATTAACTATAAAATAATAATTGCACATGAAACTTAGTCAATTCAAATTTGACCTCCCACTAAATCTTATTGCTCAAACGCCCACGAAAAGAAGAGAAGACAGCCGGATGATGGTAATCGAAAGAAAGACCGGTAAAATTGAAAACAAACATTTCAAAGACATCCTTGAATATTTCGATGACAAAGATGTATTTGTGGTAAATAACACCAAGGTATTCCCCGCACGCATGTATGGCAGAAAAGAAAAGACGGGCGCTAAAATCGAAGTGTTTCTTTTGAGGGAATTACACAAGGGAAACCGTCTTTGGGACGTTATAGTTGACCCTGCCCGCAAAATAAGGGTCGGAAATAAATTATATTTTGGTGAAAGTGATGAACTGGTTGCCGAAGTAATCGATAATACAACCAGCCGCGGAAGAACCATTCGTTTTTTATGGGATGGCCCGGAAGATGAGTTCAGGAAAATGCTCTACCTGATGGGCGAAACGCCATTACCGAAATACATCAAACGTAAACCGGATGAAGATGACAAGGAACGGTTTCAAACAGTGTACGCCAAGCATGAAGGCGCTGTAGCCGCCCCTACGGCGGGTCTGCATTTCAGCCAGGAACTGATCAAAAGGCTGGAGATACAAGGTATCCGTTTTGCAGAAATCACCTTGCATACAGGCCTGGGTACATTCCGCCCTATAGAAGTGGAAGATTTAAGCAAGCACAAAATGGATGCGGAGTATTATCGCATCGATGAGGAGGCCTGCAAAATCGTAAATAAAGCCAAAGAAACCGGAAAACGAATTTGCTCCGTAGGTACTACCACCATGCGGGCAATGGAAACCTCATTTACAGCTCAAAAATTTCTTAAACCGGCTGAAGGATGGACCAATCATTTTATTCATCCGCCTTATACTTTTAATATTGCTGATTCTCTGGTTACCAATTTTCATTTGCCTAAAACAAGTCTTTTAATTATGACCTGCGCTTTCGCCGGGTACGATCTGATAATGGAAGCATATAAAAAAGCAATTAAAGACAAATACCGCTTTTTCAGTTATGGCGATGCTATGTTGATTATTTAGAAATAGCTACACGGAAGGAATAACGAATATTATTTGTTTCCGTATGGAATCGTTATTTGGCGACTTGCAGTAATTCATGGCAGACCTTCTTCCCGCTTGAAAGCGTAAGAAGTATTTAAAATATATTGATAAAACTGTGTAAGAGAACTCGCGATTATAAATTCGTAAGAGGGCCGGTAGAGGGTTTTATAACGGGTAAGCGTATCCCCGCTAAGTCCTGTGATTCTGTTGATAAGTTTAGAGTTAAAACGATAATTTACATAACGGTCCTCTTCTTCCTCCACCAGTCTCTTCTGGAAAGCAATATCCTGTTTATTTTTCCTGAAGCGAAACATATTTACCAGTTCATCCAGGTCGAGACCGGCAGCACCTCCCGGGTCATAATTCGAACGTACCGTTGGCTTTTCGCGGTTAAATATTTTTGCATAAGTCAGCCGATTTTCGAGTGAGTCTCTCTTGTACGTGTTGGAAAATACTGTGACCTCCTTTAACAACTTGTATTTGTCATTTATTTTTACCCTAAGGGAAATGTCAAAGGCATTATAGTTAATGATGTCTTTTACCGGAAATTTTATGGTGGATTTGCCACGGTAAATAAAACTGATAGAATCGCCTGGCGTGACATCAAGATGATAACCGCCTAATGAATCGGTAATTGCTGTCTGCCCGGAATTGCTTAAAACATTCACACCAGGTACTACATACAACTTTGTAGAATCGAAAACCCTTCCTGAAACGGACACCTGGCTATAACAAACTATCGAAACTAAAAGACTTTTGACAGCGACAATTCCGGTAATCAGGTGAAGTAAATTTATTTTCACATGCAATTATAGTACTTAATGATACATTTTATGGGAGACGAGGACGAATTACAATACTTTAACGAGGAGTTTAGAATATTAATTCCTGCTTCTACTTAGGTAAATTAAAATGTACTGCACCAGCATCGCTATTGATGCAAGGGCCGCAACCACGTAGGTAAGTGCCGCCCATTTCAAAGCATCTTTCGCGTATTCATATTCTGTTGGTGCACTAAAGTGTGAGTCTCGTAACCATTTCAATGCACGTGAGGATGCATCAAATTCAACAGGCAATGTAATCACTGAAAATAAAGTAGATGCTGCAAATAAAATAATGCCAATCAAAAGAACCGTTTGATTGCCCCCGCCCACAGTAAATAAACCAATTCCTATTAAAATAACCCACTGGGCCAGGTTACTGCTTATTTGTACAACGGGTACCAGGCCACTCCTTAATTTCAACATAGAGTAAGCTGTAGCATGTTGCAGCGCATGGCCGCACTCATGAGCTGCAACCGCAGCCGCAGATACATTTCTGCCAGAATAAACGTCGGGACTTAGATTAACCGTTTTCCTGGTCGGATCGTAATGGTCGCTTAAAAAGCCCTGCACGGAAACTACACTTACATCATAAATCCCATTATCATGCAGCATTTTTTCGGCAACTTCCTTGCCCGTCAACCCGCTTCCTGTAGGCATTTTGCTGTACTTGGCAAATTTGCTTTTAAGCCTGTACTGCACCACCATACCCAACGCCATAAAAATTATTGAAACAAAAAAAATACTTATTGGCATCTCTAATTTTTTACCTATCAAATTTACAAAAATTGGGCACAAATGCCCGGTAGTTATCCCAATGAGGCCATCCTTATAATAAATACGTTGGCCGAAACTAATCGCTAATTTGCATAACGCATGTACACGCTAAAGAAATCTCTTGGGCAGCATTTTTTGAAAGATGAAACAATCGTATTAAAAATCGTCAACGCCCTTAAAAAACACGAATTTAGAAATTTACTCGAAGTTGGTCCGGGAGGTGGGGCGCTCACAAAGCATTTAATGAAAATTGACGGAGTTAATTTTACGGCCGTTGAACTGGATACGGATAAGATAACTCACCTCTTGAAAGCATTTCCCTCTTTGCAAGAAAAATTGATCAACAGTAGTTTTCTTGAAATAGACCGCCCTTTCGATCAGCCCTTTGTGGTCATCGGCAATTTCCCCTATAATATTTCTACGCAAATTCTATTTAAAATAATAGAATGGAAAGAGTATGTACCTCTTGCTATTGGCATGTTTCAAAAAGAAGTTGCTGAAAGAGCAGCAGCAAAGGAGGGTAGCAAAATCTATGGTGTACTAAGCGTATTATTACAATATTATTTTCATATCGAATATTTATTTTCCGTAGGAAATGAATGTTTTACACCGCAGCCGAAAGTTCAAAGTGGCGTCATCCAATTAATTGCCCGCGAAGATTATTTGCCTGTTAAGAGTGAACGCGCTTTTTGGGTCCTGGTAAAAACTGCGTTTAACCAGCGACGGAAAACATTGCGTAATGCTGTTAAAAGTTTATTTACAAAAGAAGAATTGACTGATGGGCTTTTTGACCGTCGGGCAGAAACACTTAGTATAGAGGAATTCGCAAAGCTAACCTTCAGAATGCTTTGACAAGTTTCTTTGCGAAGGCAATATTTTTTAATTATTCGACTTATTCACCATCGAGTATGTGTTGTATTGAACGAAACGTTCCCGGATAGATAAAAACAGCTCTTGCTTTGCAATTGATTTCCTAGGTCCCACCTCCTTCTTTTCAAAAAGTAAACACTTGAATTTATACCAGATATTGAGACGATGAAGGTTATGAGCAATCATTTCGCGTTAATGCCAAAGAATAATTTTTACTGGCATTAGTTGTAAATTTACCAGGGAAGAAATTTCTGAAACTGATTTTTTTTGTATGAACGAGAATGCTTCTAAAATAAGAATAGTAACTGCAGCCTCGCTGTTTGACGGGCATGATGCGGCAATAAACGTTATGAGGCGTATTATGCAAAGTAAAGGCGCAGAAATCATTCACCTGGGACACAACAGAAGTGTACACGAAATAGTGGAATGTGCTATCGAAGAAGATGCAGACGGCATAGCGGTTACCAGCTACCAGGGCGGGCATATCGAATTCTTCAAATACATGAAGGACCTGCTTGATGAGAGCGATTGCGGCCACATCAAAATTTTCGGCGGTGGCGGCGGCACCATTCTGCCAGTGGAGATTGAAGAGCTACAGGCATATGGCATTACCAAAATATATTCACCAGATGATGGCCGCACCTTGGGACTGGAAGGAATGATCGAAGATGTAATCAAGAAATGCGGATCTGATATTAGGGGCAAAAGCAAACATAACGGAAACGGGTACACCGAAACAAACGGCAGTAATAAATTTGTTTTGGATGAATGGCGAAATATAAAAAAAATTGCCCGCTCGATAACAGTTGCCGAAAGTGGGAGCAAGCCGGATCCGATTTCACAAACTGAGGCGTCTTCAATAAAAAATTTAAGAGAACGCTCCGGTCCTGTTTCAGTCGTGTTAGGTATTACCGGCACCGGAGGTGCCGGTAAATCTTCGGTAACTGATGAAATAGTTAGAAGATTTTTAAACGGCTATCAACAAAAAACAATTGCCGTTATTTCAGTAGATCCGTCAAAAAAGAAAACGGGCGGTGCACTGCTGGGCGACCGCATACGCATGAATGCCATACACAACCCCCGTGCTTACATGAGATCATTGGCAACGCGGGATAGTGATAAGGCCTTGAGTAACTATGTGCAGGAGGCCATTGATATCTGCAAAGAGGAAGGCTTTGATTTCATTATTTTGGAAAGTGCAGGCGTAGGGCAGGGAGATGCTTCCATCCTCGAGCATTGTGATGTAAGCATGTACGTGATGACACCCGAATATGGTGCGGCCTCGCAACTCGAAAAGATTAACATGCTGGACTATGCGGATATTATCTGTGTAAACAAATTTGATAAGGCGGGTGCACTCGACGCGGTAAAAGATGTAAAAAAACAATACAAGCGGAACCACGCTTTATGGACAGCCAGCGATGAAGATTTGCCGGTAATTGGCACTACCGCATCCATTTTCAACGATCCCGGAATAAATACCTTATTTGAAAAAATCATTTCTAAAATCCGCGAAAAGACTAATGTAAGTTTCGGTGAAATTCCTGCTTTTTTGAAAGATGGTGCTGCGGTTGAGAGATCCATAATTCCTGCCAGGCGGGTGAGATACCTCGCCGAAATTGCTGAAGAAATCGACAAATATAATACAGAGGTAAAAGAACAATCAGAATTTGCTTCGCAGCTTTATCAGGTGATTGGCGCCACGGCCATCCTGGAAAAGAATTATTTTGAAGAAGGGAAAAATGAACAAGTCGTTGAATCGTTGCAATCGGCGGCAGAAGCGCTAAATAAAAAGCTAACACCGGCCTCAAAAAAGCTTATAGATGAATGGGATTCTATCAAAAAATCTTACCAGCAGGAATATTATGAATATCACGTACGAGGTAAGATAATAAAGCAGTCATTATTTACGGAATCTCTTTCTCACACTAAAATTCCAAAAATTTCAGTACCCCGCTTTAAAGATTGGGGAGATATTTTACGCTGGAGAATGCAGGAAAATTTCCCAGGTTACTTTCCTTTCACAGGAGGAGTATTTCCAATAAAGAGATCCGGAGAAGACCCTACCAGGATGTTTGCCGGTGAAGGGGGGCCTGAACGCACTAACAGGAGGTTTCATTATGTGAGCATCGGCCAGCCAGCAAAACGCCTGAGCACGGCATTTGACAGCGTCACATTGTATGGCGAAAATCCGGCCACACGCCCTGATATATATGGCAAAGTAGGCAATAGTGGGGTAAGCGTGGCGACAGTAGACGACGCAAAAAAATTATACAGCGGCTTTAACTTGTGTGATCCTAAGACATCGGTAAGTATGACCATAAACGGGCCGGCCCCAATGATCCTTGCCTTTTTTTTAAATGCCGCTATCGATCAGCAATGTGAGAACTATATTCTTGAGAATGACTTACGGGATAGTGTAAACGCAATAATTGATTCTAAATTCAGCAGCGAACTACCCAGGTATGCCGGCGTGCACGGAGAGCCTGTAATACCATTGCAGGGGAAAATGGCCGGGCATCTTCCCAAGGGAAATGATGGTCTTGGCTTAAGACTATTGGGTTTATCCGGCGAAGATGTCCTGGGGCCTGATATCTATCATGAGATAAAAGCAAAAGCACTCTCGTCTGTTCGTGGCACAGTACAGGCCGACATATTAAAAGAAGACCAGGCTCAAAATACCTGCATTTTTTCCACTGAATTTGCCCTCAAACTTATGGGTGACGTACAGGAGTATTTCATAGCAAATAAGATTAGAAATTTTTATTCTGTTTCCATAAGTGGATATCATATCGCTGAAGCAGGCGCTAATCCTATAACACAGTTGGCTTTTACTCTGTCAAACGGTTTCACTTATATTGAATATTATTTGAGCAGGGGGATGAATATAAATGATTTTGCTCCCAACCTGTCCTTCTTTTTCAGCA
>JBDSPQ010000104.1:0-3652 GCA_039930305.1 Ginsengibacter sp.
AAATCATCCAGGTGCTTTCTTACAGCAAGGCTTGCATCTATTGCCCTGTCTAAATGAAAATCTCCTTTGAAAACGGCAAGAATTGCATCGCCAATAAATTTATCTATATAGCCTTCCTGGTTAATGATCTCATTTACCATTACATCAAAAAATTTATTTAATAGCCTTACGACTGCATCTGCCGGCTCCGTCTCTGTAATGGCGGTAAACCCACATATATCGATAAATGCCACCGTGGCTTCTACCTCGTCATTAGCCATTAACTGGGATTCAAATTCACGGCTACTCATAAAATTTAATACCGTTTTATCTACATACATCTTCAGGATGTTATTTTCCTTTATGGCATTAAGGGTTTTATGAAGTTGTCTTACATGTTGCAGTGTCTTTTGAATGGTAATACCAAGGTCTTCAAAATTCACCGGTTTACAGACAAAGTCGAAAGCTCCACGATTCATAGCTGTTCTTATATTTTCCATATCACCATACGCAGATACTATTACCGCTTTAGTCAGGAAATTAAGTTCACTCATTTTCGTAAGTAAAGTGAGTCCGTCCATTTCGGGCATATTGATATCGCTCAACAATACTTCTATGTCCGGGTCTTCTTCCAGTTTTTTAAGGGCTTCCACGCCGTTAGAGGCAAAAATAAACGAGTATTTATTTTCCCTGATCTCCTTACGAAACTTTTGCTTGATAAGAATTTCAAGATCTGCCTCATCATCTGCAACTAAAATCTTAGCCATTTATTTTTGTATTAAGTTTTTCTTTTAAAATACTAAAGTCAATGGGCTTAGTAAGAAAATCGTCTGCTCCCAGCTCCATTGCCTGTTTGTAATTTTCGTCGTCGCCATAGGCGGTTATCATCATTACCACAGGCGGAGGATTTTCATATCTTTTTTTAATTGTCTTTAATAATTCAAGCCCGCTGATACCGGGCATATTTATGTCTGAAAGAATAAGGACTGCTTCGTGATTATGTTTTTCCAGATAATAAAGCGCCTCCTCTCCTGAGCTTGCGAAAAAGAAGTCTATTTTTTTTTCACGTATCTCTCTCCTAAAACGCTGTTGAAATAAAGTCTCCATATCTTTTTCATCGTCAACTACTAAAATATTCATTAAGTTATGTTTTAGTTTAAAGTCAAATTTTAATTACCAGGTATTTGAATAGTGAATTCTGCGAATTCACCTTCCTGCGTATCTACCTGTATGTCGCCGCCATGGCCCTGTGTTATTATTTCGTAGCTCAGGGACAATCCAAGTCCTGTACCCTCTCCTGATGGTTTCGTCGTAAAAAAGGGTTGGAAAATTTTTTCCAATGCTTTTTCAGGTATGCCAAGACCATTGTCTCTTACTTTTACTTCTACACCATTGCGATATTTTTTTGTGGTTATAATCACTTTAGGATTATAATCTGCCACTGCGGTTTTTCTTTTTTCGGCAACCGCATAAAATGCATTAGTAAATAAATTTAAAAATGCCCGCCCAACATCTTGTGGAATTACTTTTATTTTTTCCAGGGTTTCATCAAAATGCGTTTCCATTATTGCATTAAAAGATTTGTCTTTAGCGCGCAAACCATGGTAGCTAAGGCGGAGGTACTCATCGGCAAGTGCATTGATGTCTGTCAACTCTTTCATACCATTGCTACTGCGTGAATGTTGTAGCATTCCCTTCACGATTGCATCAGCTCTTTTTCCGTGATGAATAATTTTTTGTTCATTTTCTTTAATACTTTTTGCAATGGATACGGCTTCCTGTGTATTTCCATTCAGTAATTCTGCGGTCATTTCTTCTATTAATTCGAAATTTACCTCGGAAAAATTATTTACGAAATTCAACGGATTCTGAATTTCGTGAGCAATCCCCGCTGTCAATTCTCCGAGGGAAGCCATTTTTTCAGAATGAATAAGCTGTGTTTGCGTGGTCTTTAGTTCGGTAAGTGTATTTTGCAATTCATCTTTTTGATGAGTAATTTCTGCTGTTCGTTGAGCAACTATCTGTTCCAGTTGAGCTCGCTGGCCTTCTATAAACATCGCCCGTTCTGTTTCTTCCTGCGCTCGCTTTCTTTCGCGCTCCAATGCTTTGTTTTGTTTGTTTGACTTTATGAGCATAGAAATCATCCAGGTGATGGCTATCGCGAAGGCAATATCTAAATATGTTTCAATGGTTGCGAAAAAATTAGGCACTGCGTTTTCTAAAACGTCCTTAACTATTGATATCACTATAAGTGGCAGCACCGCAACAATAATCGGGCGCTGGTTGGTAAAGCGTGGGACAGTAAATACTATATAGACGATAGCCAGAAGTGCCACATGCCAGACCCAGATAATATAATTATCTAGAGAAGATATTAATTCAAGGATAAAAATCAACCCTGTGGCATATAATGTGTAGGTCAAAACTTTATCCCACCAGTCGTCCTGCGAAAAAGTGCGCAGGTTTTTTCTAATGTACCTGGCAAGAAAAAATATAATAAATGGTTCTACAGACATACTTAACAGCTAAAAAAAATTAGATTTTGCACAGTACAAATTACTCCTTAAAAGTGAATTACAAATGAGAACATATTGATTAATATTAATGGTTGTTGGAAGCAACTAATATACTAACTCAATTATAAATTCAGCAAATTCACCTTCGCTGGTCTCTACTAATATGTTGCCTCCGTGTGCTTTGATGATATCGTAACTCAAAGACAATCCTAAACCAGTGCCTTCGCCTGTTGGTTTCGTAGTAAAAAATGGCTGATAAATCTTATCTAATATTTTTTTAGAAATCCCCATCCCGTTATCTCTAATAGTTATCAGCATTTTATCATCAAAACCTGAAGTAGTCACTATGACTGTAGGTTCATATGGAACTTGCTTTTTATTTTGCTCGTTAAATTTTGCCTTTACAGAATAAAAAGCATTATTATATAAGTTCAGTAATACACGGCCAATGTCCTGTGAAACGACATTAATTGGACGTAATTTTTCATCATATCTTGATTTGTAAGAAGGATTAAATGTCTTGTCTTTCGCCCGGATACCATGGTAGCTCAATCTTAGGTATTCATCGGCCAGTGCGTTAATGTCTGTCAATTCTTTTTGGCCAGTGCTTTTCCTAGAATGATGCAGCATGCCCTTTACAATTGCATCTGCCCTCTTACCATGGTGAGTTATTTTTAACTGGTTCTCATTTACGTCTAACGCGATTTTATTTACTTCTGCGTAGTTGCCAGCACTTAGCTCATGGGTCATTTCCTGAATTAATTCAGTATTGAGCTCTGAAAAATTATTTACAAAATTTAAAGGATTTTGAATTTCATGAGCAATGCCTGCGGTAAGCTCTCCCAACGATGCCATTTTCTCAGACTGGATCAGTTGAACCTGGGCCGCCTTCAATTCTTCCAATGTGTTTTTCAATGTAGCGTTGGTCGAGGTTAGCTCACTGTTATTTCTATCAAGTTCACCCCGTGCTTTTGACAGATCATCCACCATATTATTAAAGGCTTTCCCCAACTGTCCTATTTCATCATTCGAATTTATTTTCACTTTTTGATCCAGATCTCCTTCGCCTACTTTTGTCGCTGCATCCCGTAAGGCCATTACCGGTACAGAAACTTTTCTGGCCAAAAGCAGTCCCATCAGAATTCCGATGAGCAAAA
>JBDSPQ010000105.1:0-9091 GCA_039930305.1 Ginsengibacter sp.
CGATGTGAAGCCTCATTCTGCGGGAACTATTGTCGCTGCCATGTAGTTTTACCCGGCCATCGGCAACACTGTTTACGGTAAAACTAAATGGCGCTACTCCCTGGTTGCAACGATCAATGTACCCCGCGGGATTTACAATATCGGAAGGAGCACGCAGACGAAATACAGCATTATTACTATTTTTAGTAACTATTGTTTGTATGTATCTCGAGATGTTGAAAACGTATTTTGCTAACATATGCCCTTGTCCGTCATCGGACTGTTTTACTATTCCCAACTCCGAAAAGTTAGGTTGCTGGCTGATTATCGTAAAATCGCATGGAATTGGAATATAGCGGCCATTCGTAGATGTATCTTTTGTATCAAGATAAATCAAACGAGGTGGAGTAAAAAACGCATCAGAAGGGGCGGGACTGTAAACCTGTTCTGTTATCAACTCCGCTCGGTGAATTACCCTGTTTGATAATCCCGTTAGTCCGGGGATGGTTATCGTAGCAAAAGAACCAGGCGAAGTCTGGAGATAAACAAATTCATCCCCTTCAGGCTTGTGCGTTATATTATTAACGATTTCGGAATTTCCTCTTTCCCTAACTATCGAATTGGCATGTCCGGATGACTGTGTAAATGGCATATCATATACAAGAGTATCTTTTACCGTTTTAGTTGATGTAAAGTACAGCGATAACCGTGTGCCTACATCTGTAAGGCTGAAGTAGCTCAGGGCATCTCCGCCAATAGACTGGTCAGGTACGATAGCAAAGCCTTTAAAAAATGCAGTGAATGCCGAATCGCTTTTAAAAATGGCTGTGTCTTTCAAAAAATTGCGGATGAAAGCAGTGTCCAGGTTGATTCTTAATTGACCAGATGCATCTTCCCGGAAGCTGTGCACAGAATCATCAAGATCTTTGGGTAGAAAAGTTTTTTCGCCAAGAAGAGAAAAATTATCGTAACCAAAAACGCTGCAGGTTGTATAAGTCGAATCACTTTTTATCCTTTCTGACAGCGGATAAACTTGCACTTTTTGAGGGCGGGAAGAATCACCAAAAGAATGGTTGTAATGCAGGACTAATATTACCGAATCGAGGTGTAAAGAATCCAGCGAAGGAATAACATAAGGAAAGACGGTTGGTTTGAATTCGGTAAAAATGGCTGCAGACGTTTTACCAAAATATGGATCGTTCTCAATAATGCCCAACGCGTGAAGATCACTCACCGTTAGCGAATCGCATGCGGCCGCAAGAGAGTCAAAATTATTTACGACTACATCAAGTGTAGTCTCAAAGGTGTGGATATTATCAACGGCAGGAATGAGGTCCTGGCCCAGCTCGGTAGTGTCAATCTTTGTGCAGCCCCAGCTTAATATTAAAAGCAACAAAATTCCAGTCAGGTAAGTTTTGGAGCGACATGTAGGCACGTAAAAGATAAGTTTGAAATAATAAAGGAAAGGGAATAAATTATTTCTCCGCAAGGTCGGCATACAATTGTAAATAGTCTGTTAAATCTGTCTCTGCATTGTACTTCAGTATTTTCTTTCCCCGCAATTTTGAGAATTCGTCCGTAAGCTTTTTATCCGTCTTTTCTGCTCCAAAGGTAATAGCGTCCGCGTAGGTAGCGCCGCCGCGAAACATGGCGGTATTACTTCCGTCTTTGAATGGCTCCAGATCTTTCTCTTTTATATTGGAATTTATATTTGCCAGCTTCGTAAATGATGCGCCGAGTTTTTCTTTAAAAGTATTTTGCCCGATCGTATAAATAATTTTGCAATTGCTGAATACAGGCTCCTTTTTGTACGCGGTTTTAATATACATAGGTATCAGACCAGTCATCCAGCCACTGCAATGGATGATATCGGGGGGCCATCCGAATTTTTTTACTGTCTCGAGGGCGCCTTTACAAAAAAGAACTGTCCTCAGTGCATTGTCTGAAAAGAATTTATCATTGTCATCATGAAAGAGCGTTTTTCTTTTAAACAGGTCTTCATTATCCAGAAAATAAATCTGCAACCTCGCGTTGGGAAGCGATGCTACTTTTATTACCAAAGGATAATCATCACCATCAATGGAAACATTGATCCCGGATAATCTCACTACTTCGTGTAAACGATGTCTTCTTTCATTGATTATACCAAAACGGGGCATAATACAACGAACTTCCATTCCATTTTCGTTTGATTTTACAGCAAGCCTATTCACAATTTCTGCAAATTCTGTCATTTCAAGATAGGGCGACATTTCGTTTGCAATAAATAAAATTCTTTTCTTTGTTGACATTTGCGAAGAGTTAAATTATCTGGAACAGGTTTTTTTAACAGGCGGCGAAGTTACAATTATTTTCAGTTATATCACTCTTACAATCAGTCTTTAGGCATTATTAAGTATATATGATACTATTTAAACACAGCCTGGATTTACAATCCTACCTGGACAAGAAACATAAAAGCCACAACAAAATTGGTTTTGTACCAACTATGGGAGCTTTGCACCCTGGCCATATTTCCCTTATTGCAAATAGCAAGAAGGAATGCGATGTCACGGTCTGCAGTATTTATGTAAATCCCGTACAGTTTAATAACCCGGAAGATTTCAAAAAATATCCTATTACCCTCGAGGCAGATATATTGCTATTGGAGAAAACCAACTGCGAGATTTTGTTCATTCCAACTGAACAAGAAATTTACCCTGATAAAGCCTTTATGGAAAAACATTACGATTTAGCATTCCTGGAGAAAGTATTTGAGGGAAGTTTCAGACCGGGGCATTTCCAGGGAGTTTGTATGGTGATGGATCGGTTGTTGCACATTGTGCAGCCCACGCATCTTTATTTAGGGCAAAAGGATTATCAGCAGACCCTTGTAATTAAAAAACTGGTTGCCGATATGGGAATGAATATTTTAATTCGGGTAGTGCCTACCCTTCGCGAAAAAAATGGCCTGGCCATGAGCAGCAGGAACACAAGGTTGACCGTTGATGAAAAGGAGCTTGCATCATCTTTGTACAAATCACTAAAAAGGATACAAAAAAAATTGCTAAACGGCGATACGATCGATATGGTTGAAAGGGAAAAAGTTTATTTACAAAAACTTGGATTTCATGTAGATTATTTGGGTATTACCAATACCCGGCTGGAAGAACCGAAAAAAATTCCCGGCAATACGGAACGGGTAATTTTAATAGCAGCTTACCTTAACAACGTGCGCTTAATTGATAACGTTCTGATACCATCTTAAATGCCAACTGTTTCCTATCTTGTCCGGGTATGAATAAAAAAATTCTTGCATTTTTAAAATATACTTTTTTTTTCGGCGTAGGCATTTTTTTAATTTGGTGGCAGGTGGGTAAGATGACAACATTGCAAAAAGTTCAGTTTGGAGAATCGTTGCAAAATGCAAACTACCTTGTTCTTATTCCCATAGTCATCATGTCGATACTCAGCCATGTGAGCCGCGCCATTCGTTGGAAAATCCTGATTGAGCCAATGGGATATTTTCCTTCTGCCTACAATGCTTTCTACGCTATTTTATGTGGCTATTTTGCCAATACTTTTATACCGCGGGCCGGTGAAGTTTTGCGTTGCACCATGCTTGGGCGTTACGAAAAAATCCCAGTCACCAAACTTATTGGAACCATTCTCGTGGAGAGAGTTTTCGATCTGTTTTGCTATTTTTTATTTATCATTTTTACGCTGCTTATACAACTGAAAACAGTTAGTAATTTTGTAAAAATTAAACTTAATGACATCACGCTTGCTGAAGGAAATATACCTCTTTGGATTAAGCTTTCTATTTTTGCCGGTATCATCCTTGCAGGGTTTTATTTTGTGAAATGGATATTCAGAAGGCATGCAGAACACCGGCACATTATTCGCCTGCGGGGTATTCATATAGGATTAAAAGAAGGCTTTTCATCCATTAAGCATTTGAAAAAAAGAAAAGCATTTTTTTTGCATAGTATTTTTATTTGGACGATGTATCTGTTGCAGATATATGTAGGTTTCAATGCACTCGAAGCCACATCATCGCTCGGTATCACGGCAGCATTTAGTGTATTGTCACTGGCCACGCTTGCTATGATAGTTTCTCCTGGTGGCATTGGGGCCTTTCCGGTAGCAGTACAACAGGTGTTGATGATATACCATATTGACAATATATCTTTTGGCTGGCTTATGTGGGGTACTACAACAGGAATAGTTATTTTGGCAGGCTTAATAAGTTTCGTTTTAATTGTTTACAGTAATAAAGGAAAGTATGAGGCAGGGCAACCGCGCAGTTGAAAAAATAATAAAAAGGGAGGCACTAATCGCCTGGCGCAATCGATTGAGGCTGGTCAGCAGGTCAATTGCATTTACAAATGGGGTATTTGACATACTGCACCAGGGACATATAAAGGTACTCACAGAAGCTGCGTCTTTTGCGGATGTGCTTATTGTTGGAGTGAATTCAGATGCTTCAGTGAAAAGATTGAAAGGCCCGGAGAGGCCCATAAATGATGAACAATCGAGGGCGTGTTTACTTTCATCGTTGGTAATGGTTGATGCTGTTGTTATTTTTGAAGAAGATACCCCTTTAAATATTATAAATATTATAAAACCGGACATCCTTATAAAAGGTGGTGATTATTCTGTAGATCAAATTGCCGGGTCCAGGGAAGTGCAGGCTTATGGCGGTACGGTCGAAATTATTCAAATGGCACAAGGCTTTTCCACAACGGGGATTATTGATAAACTCAAATCTTTACAATGACTGTATTTGAAAAAAGAAAATTGATTGTAAGGGACATCAGCTGGCTGGCTTTCAATGGGCGTGTATTACAGGAGGCTGGCGATGAAACTGTGCCACTCAAAGAAAGGATTAAATTCCTGGGAATATTTTCCAGCAATATGGATGAGTTTTTTAGGGTGCGTGTAGCCACCTTGAGGCGTATGATTGAGTTGGGCACCAAAGGAAATATGCACCTCGAGCAAACGCCTGAGAAAATACTTGAGGAAATCAATGCAAAAATAACAAGTCAGCAAAGCCAGTTTAACCGGACCTGGACAAACATTTTGGCTACCCTGGAGAAGCAAAAAATTTTCCTGGTAAGTGAAACAAGGTTGAATAACGAGCAACAAAAATTTGTTTTGGAATATTTTAATGATTCTGTTCGCAGCAACATAGTGCCATTGATGTTGGAGAGCATACAGGCTTTTCCTACTTTGAATGACAAATCCATTTACCTCGCCTGCAAATTATCCAAGGCCGATGGAAGCATTCCACAACGGTTTGCGTTAGTATCGGTCCCGTCGAGACTAAACCGATTTATTATTTTGCCTTCAACGGAAAATGGAAATTTTCTTATACTTCTGGAAGATATCATCAGGTTTTGCTTGCCAAATATTTTTTCTTTTTTTGGATATGATACGTTTTCATCGAACCTGATAAAGGTAACGCGGGATGCAGAAATTGACATCGATAATGATGTGTCTACATCTTTCATTCAAAAAATAGAAAAAGGCTTAAAGAACAGGAAAAAGGGAAAACCGGTGCGGTTTGTTTTTGATAAAGATATAGATAGCGGGCTTTTGAATTATCTAATTAAACGATTAGGTTTATCTGAAAAAGATAATATTCAATCGGGAGCCAGAATTCATAATTTTAAAGACTTCATCAATTTCCCTGAATCCGTATTTAATTCAAAAAATCTAAGGAAAAAGCCATTTATCCACCCGCTACTGCAAAATACAGATAGCGTTACTGGTGTCATTCTCAAGCGGGATGTGCTCCTAAATTTTCCGTACCATTCGTTTGACTCTTTGATTGACTTGCTGCGCGAGGCTGCCATTGCCCCCGATGTCATAAGCATCAAGGTGACCTGTTATCGCCTGGCTACTCAATCCAATATTATTAATGCTTTGACAAATGCTGTAAGGAATGGAAAATCGGTGGTGGTTATCCTCGAGCTTAGAGCTCGTTTTGATGAGGAAGCCAACCTGGAGTGGCGGGAAAAACTGGAAGAGGCAGGGGTGAAAGTTTTTATCGGTGCGCCAAATCTTAAAGTGCATGCAAAGCTTTGCCTCATAAAAAAAAGAACCAATAGCCAGACTATGCAATACGGGTTTGTAAGTACAGGCAACCTGAATGAGAAGACCGCCAAACTTTATGGAGATCATTGTCTTCTCACGAGCAACAGGGGAATAATGGCTGATGTAAACAGAATGTTCAACTACCTTGAAAATCCTAAAAATCTGCAGGGGCTAAAATATTGTAAAAGGTTACTCGTAAGTCCTGTTGACATGCGGCGTCAATTGATTTGGCTGATTGACCGGGAAATCAAAAGCGCTAAGGAAGACAAGGATGCTTCGATCGTTTTGAAACTTAATTCCCTCAGCGACGAGGAACTTATAGGGAAGTTGTATGATGCCGCGCGGGCCGGCGTAAAGGTTAAAATGATAATTCGGGGCATTTGCTGCATGCTTACAGAAAGTAAAAAGTTTAAAAAGAAAGTGAAAGCGATCAGTATTGTTGACGAGTATCTCGAACATGCACGGGTTTTTATTTTTCACTACGATGGCAAAGAAAAAGTTTTCATATCGTCCGCGGACTGGATGGTGCGGAACCTCGATCATCGCGTGGAAGCCGCCTGCCCGATCTACGACAAAGAAATCCGGCAGGAACTAAAGGAAATGCTACAAATTCAATTATCAGACAATGTGAAGGCCAGAATTCTTGACAACGACCTCTCAAACATTTATGTATCTGAATTGGAAAATGAACAAAAAGTTCGCTCGCAAATAGCAACGTACAATTATTTATTAAAGAAAAAATATAGTCCTATTGAAACTGGCAGCAATTGATATAGGTAGTAATGCTGCCCGTTTACTTATATCTGAGGTAACTACAGACGAAAAGCACGTCCCTTCCTTCAACAAAATTTCGTTAGTACGCGTTCCTCTGCGCCTGGGCTTTAATGTATTCGACACCGGAAAGATTCCTGAAAATAAAAAGGCCCTGCTGCTGCACACTATGAAGGCATACCTTCATTTGCTGGAAGCCAATGAAGTGAAATATTTAAAAGCTTGCGCTACTTCGGCCATGAGGGAGGCTTCCAATGCACAAGAGATCATCCAGCTGGTGAAGAATGAAACCGGAATAGAAATAGAAGTAATTTCCGGCGATGATGAGGCTTCATTTATTTATGAAAATCACATAGCCGAAAACCTGGATGAAGATCACTCTTATCTTTACATAGATGTCGGTGGAGGAAGCACCGAGCTTACCTTTTATAGCAATAATAACCTTGTATTTAAAGACTCTTATGATATTGGCACAATACGATTGTTGAAAAATAAAGTTATCGATGACACCTGGGAGGCATTAAAAGAAAATATAAAAATCAAAACTAAAGGTCATAAACAGGTTACCGCAATTGGTTCGGGTGGGAACATCAATAAGGTGTACTCCCTGAGTAAGCAAAAAGATTCCAAACCCCTTCCGCTGGATCTTTTAAGGGATTTCTATAAAGAACTTGGTAGCGTAAACCTCGCGGAAAGGATGTCCTTGTATAAAATGCGTGAAGATCGCGCAGATGTAATAGTGCCGGCTCTCCAGATATATGTAAATGTGATGAGGTGGGCTGGCGCTGCTGAAATCTATGTTCCGAAAATCGGGCTCGCTGACGGTCTCATTCAGCATCTGTGGCAAGAAATAGAGGGAAACAAATTTGGTGATAAATAATTATATATTTGCCTTCCAGCGATTGCTCAAAAAGGATTTGTTTTATTCTAACGCAGAGCCATCTCCCCTATCGCTTTTCATCATAAATCAATTTTTATGTCGGTAACCAGGGAAGTAAAAAAAATTACTACACATACGCTGCAGCGAATGAAGACCGCCGGCGAGAAGATATCGATGATCACCGCTTATGATTTTTCATTTTCAAAAATTTTTGATGCAGCGGGTATAGATATAATATTGGTGGGCGATAGTGCCAGCAATGTGATGGCCGGTCATGAAACTACGCTCCCGATTACTTTGGAACAAATGATCTACCATGCATCAGCCGTAGTTCGCGGATGTGCACGGCCTCTGGTCGTGGTAGATCTGCCTTTTGGTAGTTACCAGGGCAACAGCAAAGAAGCGTTAATCTCGACCATAAAAATTATGAAAGAAACGGGTGCCCACGCTATTAAGATGGAAGGTGGGGAAGAGATTCTTGAATCGGTTAAAAGAATTCTCAGTGCGGGCATTCCGGTGATGGGACACCTTGGGCTCACTCCGCAGTCAATTTACAAATTCGGGACTTATACCGTGAGGGCCAAAGAAGAGGTGGAGGCAGAAAAATTGAAGAAAGATGCTAAACTTTTGGAAGAAGCAGGATGCTTTGCTATTGTATTGGAAAAGATCCCTGCCTTACTGGCTAAGGAGGTTTCTGAGAGTTTATCAATTCCGACCATTGGCATCGGGGCAGGCAACGCCTGCGATGGCCAGGTTTTGGTAATGCACGATCTGCTGGGAATCAATACCGAATTTCAACCCAGGTTTTTAAGAAAATACCTGAATCTTCACGATGAAATTAAAGGTGCTGTTGAACACTACATCAGCGACGTGAAATCAGGTGATTTCCCCAACGAAAACGAGCAATATTAGCCCAACTCCAAAAAGGATGTATGAAGTATTCGCCATAATAAATTCAAAATCGTTCTTAAATTTTAAATGATGCAGTCTTTTCTTTCGGAACTAAATATCTCACAACAAAATAAAGGAGTTTCAACCGGAACGAAGTGGTTAACTGTTGGTAGTGAAAAAATCTCAAGTTATTCCCCCGTTGATGGAAAAGTAATTGGAAGCGTAGGGATATGCAGTAAAAAAGCCTTTGATACCGTAGTAGCGTCGGCTGCCCTCGCTTTTGCAACATGGAGACTATGGCCTGCGCCGGCCCGGGGTGAAATAGTCCGGCAGATAGGTAACGAACTTAGAAAGAACAAAAACAACCTTGGTAAGTTAGTTAGCTACGAAATGGGCAAAAGTTTACAGGAAGGGATGGGCGAAGTACAGGAAATGATTGATATATGCGATTTTGCAGTTGGCCTGTCAAGGCAGCTTTACGGCCTCACCATG
>JBDSPQ010000106.1:0-5662 GCA_039930305.1 Ginsengibacter sp.
TTTGTTTTTTATTATCAGGCCATATGGCTATTAAGGAATCAGCATGATCATATTTTCCGAGGCCAAAAAGCAGTTGCTGATCAACAGATGAAAAATAACCCCTAACGGGATTTTCTTCCTGCATCTGCACACTGCCATTATTATATACAAATATTTTTGTTCCAAAAGCTTGTGTATTCAAACTATCACCATGCAACTGCAGGCTTAAAAAATGATTCCCTAAAGGTTTATTTTTTTGATTTGTATTGTTTATGAACACAAAGGCTTCTTCACTAATATTGTTCACGATGAGATCAAGATCTCCATCATTATCAAGGTCCGCATACGCAGCTCCGTTAGACATCCCTGGTTCGTTTATGCCCCCTTGCTCCGAAGCATCTTCAAAAGTATAATTATGCTTATTGAGGTATAAGTAATTTGGCAGCTCGACATGATTTAGCGAAGCCAGTTTTTCCCTGATTTCTTTTTCCTGCTCTTGGCGGCTTTGGTTGCTGTTGAAAATTTTATTGCTGAATGCCAGGAAATCTTCGTCAATAAAATCGCGGCCAATACCATTAGTGATATGCATATCTTTCCAGCCATCATTATTAAAGTCAGCCACCAATACGCTCCAGCTCCAGTCAGTAGCTTCAATTCCTGCGAGCTGTCCTATTTCACTAAAAAAAGGAACAGCTGAATCTCCCACGGAAATTGAACCGTTATTAAGTTGCAGCATATTTCGCATGTACTCCGGCTCGTAGCCCATGTTACGTTCGGCCTGGTACCTGTCATAATTCATAAAGGAAAAAGATGTTTTTTTCCGTTCATTAATTTCCGGCAGCATATCAAGTGTTACGATGTCAGGCAAGGCATCGTTATTTATGTCTGCGGCGTCTGCGCCCATGCTTGAATAGCTCTGGTGTTGAATCGATTCACTTATTGTATTGGTAAAAGTTCCATTATGGTTGTTTAGCCACAACTCATCATTGGTTAAAAAATCATTGGCTACATAAATGTCAGGCCATCCATCGTTATTGAAATCACTAACGGTAACGCCGAGGCCATAGCCATCTTCTTTTATATTCGCTTCTAAGGTGACGTCATGAAAAACCGGGTGGCTACCTCCTTGTTCATTGCCATCGTTCCTGTAAAGTTTATCATTGGCAGGCGATCTCCCGCTTCTATCCCGGGGAAAAATGGTATTTCCATTCCGTGCGCTTAACAGGTAATTCACCAAAAACATATCAAGATCGCCATCCTTATCGTAGTCAAAACAAACAGCCTGTGTGGAATTACCGATGTCGGCAAGCCCGTAATTTGCCGCCTCTTCTGCGAACGTAAGATCATGCTGATTGATAAATAAAAGATTTTTTGCGGGATGCAACAGATTTTTCCCGAAGACACATACATATATATCATCGTAGCCATCATTATTAATATCTACGATGCTAACCCCGGTACACCAAACATCGGTGTTGATGCCCGCTTTTTCAGTCAGGTCTTCAAAGTGGTTGTTCCCTTTATTGATGTAAAAGCGGCAGCTTACCTGGTTACCAGTGAAGAAAATATCTTTCAGGCCATCGTGATTAAAATCACCAATACCCACACCGCCGCCCATATAACCAAACTCGTTGATGAAAGAATTTGAGGAGTCACTGTCTGAAATATCGTTGCGAAAAGAAATACCAGATTCTGCAGAACTGAGCTGTGTAAATAAAGTGTCACTCCGTTTGTGACCGCAGGAAGCCAAAAGAATGATTGCGGTAATAAAAAGAAAAGAGGCGCGGTGGATCAATCTTTTTTTCATACTCATCGAAGATTACTAAAATAACCAATCCCGGCAAAAGGCCTCTGAATTTGTTTATATTAAAAACCAAAGCCGTCTCATGACGGCCCTGGTAAAATTGCTTATTGCTATGAGAAAAACCTGACGACGCGCAGATAGCCGCTACGCAATTGAGATTATATCACTATTGTATCAATGGATTTGTTGAAGTTTCGCTCGATGGAATCGGGAATAAATCAACTTGTCCCTGCACCGGATCGGTCATAATTGAAGGAAAATAGCCTTTCTTCCTCCAGCGTAAAATATCGATACTGGCAACTTCCTCGGCACTCAATTCAACAGCTCTTTCGTGCATTACCGCTTTTAACGCATCGTTCTTTGAAGCAAGTACAACGGGAGGCATGTTTACGCCTGTACGGCTGCGCACTTCATTGATATAGCTTGCAGCCTGGGCCGGAGTGCCTGCTTCTGCTTCGCATTCCGCTAACATCAACAGTAAATCAGCATAGCGAAATATACGTTGATTGATACCACCAGGATGAAAACCTGATCTTACGTATTCATAAATATTATACTTACGGAAGAATCTTTTGATAGTTACTCCACTTTTGATACTAGTTGCAATATTCATTAATGCAGGCGTCAGCTTGATGGGTGGCGTTAATGCAGGAACATCTACAATATTATTAACCGCGTTCGGAGCGGTAAGAATATTATCCCCTTCTTCATAAATGGTAAATTTATATCTTGGATCGTTGGCCTCGAATTCGTTCAATAACCTGTCCGAAGGAATCACATTTCCCCAGGTTATTCCATACTCCTGGTTCCGCACCGTGCTTAGAGGGCTGGTTGAACCCTCTCCATTATACCCCCAGTTGAAATTATTATCTCCTTTATCAACAAAAACGATTTCGAAAATAGATTCAGCATTGAATTCATGACCGGTAATTATCGTATTGCCCTGGTCGTCCTTAATATCGCCATCAAAATTCCACTGATAATTTACCAACGAAAATTTTCCATATACGTTTAGCAACGCTGCTTTTGCTGCATCATAGTCACCCTTCTGCATTTGCACCTTTCCCAATAGCATATATGCGGCATATTGAGTCGCTCTTCCGTTATCTGAACCTCCATAACTGGTGGGCAATTTTGCCACAGCATCGGTCAGGTCGCTGATGATTAGGGCGTAAACATCAGCAGCAGGGGACTTGCCCTGAAATCCGGTTGCCGACGTAACAGTTTCAGTGTACAAAGGAATATCACCCCACTGAGATACCAGCTCAAAATAAGCCCAGCCTCTTAAAAACTTTGCTTCTCCAACCAACCTGTCTCTGAGGGTCGCATTATCGGTCACCTCCGGAGCTTTCCCGATCACGAGATTGGCCCTGTTGATCATTTGATATGATCCCGTCCACACATTCGTCATTACCGAATTTGAAGGAGCTGGCGAAGGCTGTTTTAATAACTCTGCCCGCGGCGCTTCCAATTGAGCACCGCCTGCATTGGTCTCACCGCCACGCATATCGTGCGTAAAGAACCATTCCCGGCCAACTAATTCGCCGGAACGCAACGTAGAATAAATTGCATTTACTCCATTTTGTAATTCAACGGCCGTTTTAAAATAGCTCTCACTTGTTGGATTGTTTTCATCGAGAACATTCAGTTTTTTGGTACATGCCATTACGCTGGTAATTACCATCAGCAGTACAATAATTACTTTATTTATAGTCTGTTTCATAATTCTATCTTGTTTATTAAGGTTCACTTATTGTACAATTAAAACCCGGCCTGAATTCCTACCTGGAAAGACTTAGGTTGTGGATACACAGCAAAGTCAATTCCGTTAGTTAATGAAGAGCCAGGGGTTCTGTTTCCTACCTCAGGATCATAGCCGCTATACTTCGTAAAAGTCAGGATGTTTTGCGCCGACACATAGATACGAAAGGTGTTTAAAACTCCTCTTGTGAGCGACTGCAATGAATTACCTGAGAGGTTGTAACCTAACATCACATTTTTCAGGCGCAGGAAGGAGCCATCTTCAAGAAAGCGGGTAGACGGACGCGCATTTTGATTTGGATCAGATGAAATAGCCCTTGGGATGTCAGTGTTCGTATTAGTCGGAGTCCAGGCATTTAAAACCTGCGTACCAGCGTTAAAGAAACGAATCATGCCTTCTGTAATCACCCGTGCTGCATTATAGACCTTATTGCCTTGTACACCCTGGAAAAAAATGGAAGCGTCAAAGTTTCTATAATTTGCCCCCAGGTTTAAAGCATAAGTCGCTTTGGGAATAAAGCTTCCTAAAACCTGGCGGTCTTTATTATCTATTACGCCATCGTTATTTAGGTCCTTAAAACTAAGATCCCCCGCGGATGTTGCAGCTGTTTGCGTAGCATGCTTTGTAACTTCATCAGCGCTTTGGAAAATACCTTCCACCACCCAGCCGTAAAAAGACTGGATAGAATTTCCAACTGCAGTATTCGTAATATTATAAGCACCAAAATCAGCATCGCCCCCTGCCTCAATATTTGTAACACCTTCCGCTAACCTGGTTACTTCATTTGTTACAAAACTCATATTGGCGCTGGCATTCCATCTAAATTCACCTTCTCTATCGTTATAGCCTAATTGAAATTCAAAACCGTCGTTTTTCATAGAACCGACATTCTGGGCAACGGTGCTATTTATATATCCAAAAGAAGGAGGAAGGGGTACATTCAATATCAGGTTATCAGTTTTACGTTGATAATACTCTGCAGACAAGGTGATGCTGTTTCTCAACAAGCCTAAGTCTAAACCAATATTTAACTGCTTGGTTGTTTCCCATTCTAAATCCTGGTTTCCTAAGCCCGGGATAGAAGAAGCCGGACCACCATTAATTGCATTATCAAAAGGATAATAAGCGCTGTTGGCGGCCACACTTACTAACCAGGGCGTATTACCTAATACCAAACCGTTAAGACCGGTGATACCATAACCCGCTCTTAATTTCAATTCTGAAATTTTTGTCTGGTTCTGCATAAAAGCCTCCTGATCGATTCTCCAACCTATAGAGCCCGAAGGGAAAGTAGCCCATTTTTTACCGGGTGCCCAAACTGAAAGTCCGTCACGACGAACAGCTACACTCAATAGATATTTATTCTTATAATCGTAATTCAAACGACCGAGGTAGGAAATCAGGCTGTTTTCGCCAACAAGCGTTTGAACCGATTTGTTCGTGGCATTGTTTAAAGTTTTAAGTTCATTTGACGCCTGGTTTCCACTTGCGTTTTCCTGTTTAGTAGTTTGATTTTGCTGCTCATAAACCGCGATCACATTTACATGATGGTTGCCAAAAGTTTTATCGAATGTAAATTGTTCGGTAAATAATTGCACACTGGAAATACTCCGGTTATTGGTGATCGTGGCCAGGGTTGCACTGGAGCCTGCAATTGCTCCATTGTCATTGAAAATAGGCGAAAACCGGTAGTCTAGCCCGTTAGAATAATCCGCTCCGAATGTTGATTTGAATTTTAACCAGGGAGTGAAATTAACGTCCAGCCAGGCAGTTCCCAATATCTTTACCCTTGTTCTGTTTCCGGGATTTTTTAATTTTGAATCTTCAATAGGATTTGTAGGATCGCCGCCATCTTTCGTAGCGTCTACGCCCCTATAGCCACCGTTAGATGTTGGATCAAATACAGGAATATGGGGCATCATCCTAATTACATTTACCAAATTGGTGCGGGAACCCGTTTCATTATTATCATAATCCTGGTCGGTGGAAGCAACGTATAAATTTTCTCCGAAGGTGAAAATTTTGCTAATGACATGATCAGAATTAATACGAAAGTTATACCGGCGATATGCGACTGTCGGCGCGGTACCTTGTTGGTCATTAAAACCTCCCGAAGC
>JBDSPQ010000107.1:0-5426 GCA_039930305.1 Ginsengibacter sp.
AAACCTATCTCTCAGGGCGGCGGTTTGTTCGTAGATAAAACAAATTTGTATAATGTAGAAGTTCAGTATGATCTTTCCCAGGTTACGGCTCCATTTGTAAACATCCTCGTGGGTGGAAATTATAAAAAGTATGTACTTAATTCCGAAGGAACATTATTTGCAGATTCAACAGGCAAAATTGGGATAAGCGAAGTAGGAGCATATATACAGGCTTCAAAAAAAATAGTTAATGCCATAAATATTATAGCATCTGCGCGGTACGACAAAAACGAGAATTTCGATGGCAGATTTACACCCAGAATTTCGGCCGTGATTACGGTAGCGAAGGACAATAATCTACGGCTTACCTATCAGCAGGCCTACCGCTTTGGTTCAACCCAACAGCAATATATAAACCTTAGAGTAGGCGGAGGTACGGCACTAATAGGTGGAGTGCAAAGCTTTAGCGATTTTTATAAATTCAAGACCAATCCTGTTTATGAGATAGATGCTAGCTTATTTGCAGGTAGTCCACAGGTAGCAAATTTGCCTAAATTCAAAGCTGAAACAGTAAACTCTTTTGAAGCAGGTTACAAAGGCCTGGTATTGAACCAAAAGCTTTTAATAGATCTCTACGGATTCTACGGAATTTATAAAGATTTTATCGCCAGAAAGCTGGTAGTTCAAACAGTAAATAATGACATCACTGTGCTGACAAATCCTGCCACTGTACGAGCCAACCTGAATGACCCGGCAAAAACGACCACTTACTCCGTTCCAACAAACGTAAAGGCAGATGTAACGACCTATGGTTTTGGAATTGGACTCAATTATTCATTGCCGGCAAATTTTGCCTTGGGACTTAATGTCACTTCTGACCATCTTGATAACGTCCCGGATGGTTTTATTGCGGCATTCAATGCGCCGGAATACAGGATAGGTGGAAGTATTAGTAATACCGGATTTGGATTCCAGAAAAGATATGGGTTCAATTTTACCTACCGTTGGCAGGATGATGTGAATTACCAGGGAGATTTTGCAAATGGACTTGTTCCTGCCTATCAAACATTGGATGGACAGGTAAGTTATAAATTCCCGGCTCAAAATGTATTATTGAAACTTGGAGCCACCAACCTTTTGAACTCATATTATAGAAACGGGTTTGGCAATGTTACTATAGGTGGTTTATACTACGTAAGCATTGGCTATAATATATTTTAAGCCGCTACATTTAATTTTTAAAGAAGCTATATGAAAAAAGATACCAATTTAAATCATGGAATATTCAGGCTTTTCATAGTCACAGGTTTTATCCTGGTACTTTCTGCATGTAATAAAGATATTCCCGGGCCTAAACCGATTGTTCATTCGCCCATTAACAATAGTACGACCAGTCTTGGAAGTATCATCGATACAGATACAACATACAGTTTTTTTAAAGCAGCGGCAACCAGGGTAGGAGCTCTTACAAGTCTGAATGATATCAATAATGTATTCACCATTTTTCTGCCAAACAATGATGCATTCCGCATTTCCGGGATCCCATCTGAGGCTGTCATCGGGGTATTACCCATTCAAACGGTTGGTGCTATAGTTCAATACCATATTATTCCGGGACAACAATATACTTCCGCTGAAATTCCTGAAACATTTCCGAACATACAATTACCCTCGAGCCTCACGATAGGCCAATTACCAGGAACGACCATTCCACTTAAAATGTCCATTTTCCCATCCAGGCGTGGAGGCAGTATGTGGGTGAACAATATACCCGTAATTACCCCTGATCTAAAATTTCAGAATGGAGTGATCCATTTGGTTGCGGCTATCGTAAGTCCGCCGAGCCAGGTATTGAGAGATGCACTATATAGTAATCCTGATCTAACTTATTTCAAGGCCGCTGTGGCACGGGCAGACAGTGGCCAGACCGGGCTGAGCAGGCTGGACTCTTTACTAAATTATGCCGTAACAAACATGACTATTTTAGCGCCGAACGACGCAGCTTTTAAGACGTTGTTGTTTGGAAGCATATATGGAGCGTTGCTGGCACAGGGTGCAGATCCTGCTACCGCACAAGCGCAGGCTGGAGCACTATCTGCTTCCCCCACTGTTTTTGAGAATCCATTATTATTTCCAGTATTGACAGCAGCCACAGTTCGTGGCATACTTGCTTATCATTTCCTGGCATCTCCAAATCCGGTTACTTCTGCCTTCGAACCGAACATCAGGGTTTTTTCGGTAAACTTCCCTCCATTAGCTGCGACACCATTTTTTGTACAAACATTGGTCAATAGCAGCTTCGCTCCGCACCCCGGAATCATTGTTGCCGCTACGTTTACCGGGCCTTTTGTTACTAATTTAAATTTTACTGGCTTGGGAACATTTCCTCCAGGTGGTGCGCCTTACAGTGGCGGTGCGGCAACAGCCGTATCCCTGGATAAACATGCTGTAAATGGAGTGTATTACGTACTCGATAAAGTTTTACTTCCTCAATAGCATAAACAAATAGAAATAAAAAACCGGGATCGTTCCCGGCTTAAAATACTTTTTATTCAAGTTTCTGTCTTGGAAGTTCTGACTATTTTTGTGCTTCACCAGTTATAAAATCTCCGGTAGTAGCATAATACTTTTTATACCTGTTATTAATTTCAGGGGATTGCTTACTACCATTCACATAAAGCCATCCGTCAGCAACTTCAACCGAATAAGTGTTGTCGCTAATTACGTGGTCATTTTCCAGGCGATCAATAAGTTGTTTCACATCATTCTGAACAACCTTTACATTCCCCGGGTTTCTGGTTTGCAGTGTCCAGACGTTCCGGCTGTTGGTATTATGATGTTGTGAAGTCTCATTTTGCAGCAGCATCAGGTTTTCCATTTTCAAGTTCCTGTTATTTTGTATAGTTTCCTGGTGAATTCTGGCAAGTGTCGGGGCAATTACAAGAGAAATAATACTCATAAGCTTAATCAAAATATTCATACTCGGGCCTGAGGTATCTTTGAAAGGATCTCCCACAGTATCGCCTGTTACTGAGGCTTTGTGCGGGTCGGATCCCTTATAATAGGTTTCATTATTAATGACCGCACCTTTTTCAAAAGATTTTTTAGCATTGTCCCAGGCACCGCCTGCATTATTTTGAAACATCCCCATAAGCACACCACTCACTGTAGCGCCGGCTAAAAATCCACCCAGCACTTCGGGGCCAAAAACAAAACCAATGATCAGTGGAGAAATTAAAGCAATAGCCCCTGGCATCATCATTTTCTTAATGGAAGCGTCAGTGGAAATGGCAACGCACTTTTCATATTCAGGTTTGCCAGTGCCTTCCATTATTCCGGGAATGGTTCGGAATTGCCTGCGCACTTCTTCCACCATGGCCATGGCTGCCTCGCCCACTGCGCGTATTGCAAGCGCTGAGAATATAAAGGGTATCATAGCTCCAACAAATAAGCCGGCTAATACATCCGCCCGGTAAATATCGATTCCATCAATTTTTGCAATGCCCACGAAAGCAGCAAATAAAGCCAGGGCTGTTAAAGCTGCAGAAGCAATTGCAAAGCCTTTTCCTGTAGCGGCAGTAGTATTACCAACCGCATCAAGTATATCTGTTTTTTCACGCACCTCTTTTGGAAGCTCACACATTTCGGCAATGCCACCGGCATTATCTGCTATTGGTCCAAAAGCGTCAATGGCCAGTTGCATGGCAGTCGTAGCCATCATACCGGCCGCAGCTATGGCGACACCATATAATCCCGCACAGAAGTAACTGGCATAGATACCCGAGGCAAGCACGAGGATCGGAAGTAAGGTACTTTCCATACCGACGGCAAGACCGCCAATAATATTCGTAGCATGCCCTGTTGATGACTGGCGTACTATCGACATTACCGGCCTTTTACCCATCGCAGTGTAAAATTCAGTTATGATACTCATCAGTGTTCCCACGATAAGACCTACCACTATCGCCCCGTAAACGCCATATTTTGTGAAATGATAATTTCTTAAAACCATGTCATTGTCAGGCAACAGCCACATAACTAAGGGGTAACATGCTACGGCGGTAAGCACTATCGAGCCCCAGTTACCCATGTTGAGTGCTTTCTGCACGACGGCAGTATGCAAACCTGACTTATCAGATATCTTTACAAAGAAAGTTCCGATTATGGAGAAAAGTATACCCATTGAAGCAATGAGCATTGGTAATAATATGGGAGCCATGCCACCAAAAGTATCCTGTGAAAAAGTCTCTCTTCCCAGGACCATGGTAGCTAAAACGGTGGCAACGTAAGAACCGAAAAGGTCAGCGCCCATACCAGCCACGTCACCCACATTGTCACCCACATTATCCGCAATTGTTGCGGGATTGCGGGGGTCATCTTCAGGAATGCCAGCTTCAACCTTACCTACCAGGTCGGCACCCACATCCGCTGCTTTTGTATAAATGCCACCACCTACACGGGCAAATAAAGCAATGCTTTCGGCTCCAAGACTAAAACCTGTAAGAATTTCAATCGTGCGCTCCATTTCCACGCTGTCAACCGGGGCATCAGGCGCAAAGATGAATTTAAGGATAATAAATAATCCGCCCAATCCAAGTACTGCCAGGCCGGCTACACCAAGCCCCATCACACTTCCGCCCGTAAAAGAAACTTTTAAAGCCTGGGCGAGGCTTGTCCTTGCAGCCTGGGCTGTACGGACATTTGCTTTTGTAGCGACCCGCATCCCTATAAATCCTGCCAACGCGCTAAGGATGGCTCCAGTGATAAAAGCAAGGGCTATACTCCAATGACTGTTGGCACTGCTGAAACCCATGATGCCCAGCAGTATCGCGGCTATTATTACGAAGTAAGAAAGGATTTTGTATTCGGCCTTTAGAAAGGCCATCGCACCATCTGCTATATAAGTGCTAATCTCTTTCATCCTTTCATTTCCGGCGTCCTGCTTATTTACCCACGCAAATTTCCAGAACGTGTACAGCAGTCCAACGATGCCCATAGCCGGAATTACGTAAATCAAATTCTCCATATTAATTATTTAGTTAATTTTTCGGGTGGCAAAAATAGTGTAAAATGCAGTAAGTTAATAGTGTCTCTGAAAATTCCGGACTATTTTAAATGCCTTAGGAATATAGCTCAAATACTGGCAGTGAAGGATGGAAATCTCTGGTAGGAATAGGCTATTTTAAACAAGTAGTTTATCCTTAATCATTGTTTTGGCAAAAGATATTTATTGAAAAACGTTTCACTGGTTACAACTTCTATAGTTGAAAAATAAAAATCGGAAATGTCTTCTGTGATGATACAAACACAATCGTTTTGTAAGGCAGCATAATAGTCCAATCCATCTTCGAAATCATTTACAGCTGGGTTTTCAAGTGACTGCAACACCGTGTTCCTATTGGTATTTGCTATTTGAATATGTTGGCACAGTATGGCGATCTTTTCTT
>JBDSPQ010000108.1:0-7764 GCA_039930305.1 Ginsengibacter sp.
TTTTGCCTGATGGATAAAAAGCCATTTTGCCGTAAGCCCTTTGTCATTTTTTATCGGGACAACTTTTACATTGGGAGGATAATCATTTTTTGAGTTACCGGCGGGGCACAAAAAAACAAAGATATCGTGGGGCCGTCCTTTGGAAAGATTGCTGACGAGTTCACCGAGATACTCATAACCCGATGAAGATATGTTTATGAAAGGGCACCACGAATTAAATACGACAGTCATTCAAAGAAATTGGGATAATGTTGTGGTTCCAACCTCGTGCGGTAATATAAAATCAAACTTATTGGCTTGAATCAACGTAATACTTTCAGTTTCACCGTCTGAATTATCGTTTCACTTACGCTCAGGATGTCAAATTGATAATCGTCAATTATAATCCGATCTTTTTGTCGCGGAATAGATTCGTGCTGGTTTATAATATAACCTGACAGCGTACCCGACTCTTCATCCTCCCGAAATTTCAAAGGATATTTATCGGTCAAATAGTCCAGTTCCAGCCGGCCGCTGAATAAATATTCTGTTGTAGAAATCTGCTTATCAATAAATTCATCGGTCAGGTCATACTCATCTTTTATATCGCCAAATATTTCTTCAAGCAAATCTTCCATAGTCACAATTCCGGATGTGCCGCCAAACTCATCAACGACCCAGGCAATACTTTTTCGTTCCCTGCTGAATTTATTAATAAGATCTGTGGCACTCATACTCTCGGGTATGGTTGGTATAGGAAGCAGTATGGACCGGATATCAGCCGGGCCCTTAAATAAATCAAGCTGGTGAATATATCCCTGGATGTTATCAATGTTGCCATCATACACCACAAGCTTACTTAGCTTCGTCTCAATAAAATGATCTTTTACTTCAGAGATGGAGGCTTTAATATCTGTTGCTACAATTTCCTTTCGGGGAATAAGACATTCCCTTATTTTTATTTCTGACAGCGATAATACATTTTCAAATAGTTCATTGTTCATTTCATTTTCTTCTTCACTGTCATGCATCTTGTGTTGCTGTACAAAATGCTCCAGGTCGATCTTTGTAAAAACTTCTGTTTTGTTTTGAAGCTTTACATTAAATATGTATTTGAGCATCCATTCGGTAATATTTACAAACAATGCCGCCAGCCACGAAAGAAAAGAATAAAAAAAGCTCACGATGAAAGTGATAATACTGCTGCTGATGATGGCATTGTTTTTTGCCCTGAAAAATGCTTTAAAAATAAATTCAAAAATCAAAAGCAAAAAAGTGGACACTAAGGTTTCGGTGAGCAGTTTTATGTAGGTGTCTTCAATACTCCAATATTTCCAAACACTGTCCAAAACGTTACTCCATAAAAGCCCATAAATAACCAGAAGAATATTCAATGCTACCAATGTGGTTCCAATAAACTGGGTGGGCGTTTCCATGAAAGCTGACCAGGCTTTACCTGCATAACTCCCCTGTTTCTTTTTAAGCTCGACCGATAATTTGCTAACAGAAACGAATGCGATCTCAATGCCTGCAAAAAACCCTATTAAAATCAAGGCTAAAAAAATTGCTAAAATTGATATCCAGTCCATGAAACAAAAATATGTAAATGCTAAGGAAGATGTGCGGATTGATTGTTGCCGTTAAGAAAAGTAGAAATAATCTTTTCCGCGTCTCTACACGCGGTATCAAAATCCTTATTTACTACTACGTTTTCAAAATGTGATTTAAAAGTCAGTTCAAAAGCGGACTTATTTACCCTGGCTTGTAAAGACTCAAGAGTTTCTGAACCACGCATCTGCAATCGCTTCCTGAGTTCTTCTTCCGAAGGTGGCTGAATAAAAAGTGAAAAGGTATTTACAGGATATTGTTGCTGCACGTGTATAGCCCCCTGCACGTCGATATCTAATATGGGAACTTTTTTCCCGTTCCATATTCTTTCTATTTCGTCTTTCAGTGTGCCGTAGTATTTTCCTTCATACACCATCTCCCATTCCAGGAATTCTTTCCGATGAATTTTGTGCCGAAAATCTTCTTCAGAAATAAAATAATAATCCTTGCCCTCTTTTTCATTATCCCTGGGCTTCCTTGTAGTGGCGGAGACTGAAAATGCCAGCTGGGGAAATTTTCCGATGAGGTGATGGATAATCGAAGTTTTGCCGGCACCGGAGGGGGCCGTCACGAGGATGATTTTATCGTATATTTTTTCCATATATAAAAGAATGGTGAATTAGGCAAAACTATTTTCTCACAATATCAGCCCCCAGCAGTTTCAGCCGACCATCAATATCCTGGTAGCCGCGGTCGATTTGGGCGATATTTTGAATAGTGCTTTTCCCTTCCGCGCTCAGGGCAGCTATCAGCAGTGCAACGCCCGCCCTGATGTCTGGACTGCTCATGGATATGCCTCTTAACGGATGTAATCTTTCAAGTCCGACTACTACCGCCCGGTGCGGATCGCAAAGGACAATGTGTGCTCCCATCTCTATCACTTTATCAACGAAAAACAACCTGCTTTCGAACATTTTCTGATGAATCAATACACTACCTCTTGCCTGTGTAGCCACCACCAGCATTACACTCAGGAGATCGGGCGTAAGGCCAGGCCAGGGATGATCAGAAATCGTGAGCACGGAACCATCCAGGAAGGTTTCAATTTCATAAAGATCCTGACCTGGGATATGAATGTCATCACCGGCAAAATGCATTTTTATTCCGAGCTGCTGAAATCGGTACGGTATTACCCCTAAGTGGGCCAAACCCACATTCTTAATTATAATTTCACTTTGGGTCATAGCCGCAAGGCCGATGAAAGAACCAACTTCAATCATATCTGGAAGTATGGTATGTGTTGTGCCCGATAAACTAGTAACTCCTTCAATAGTTAGCATATTGCTGGCTATTCCGGAAATTTTTGCACCCATGCTATTCAGCATTTTACACAGCTGTTGCACATAGGGCTCACATGCAGCATTATAAATTGTGGTGATGCCTTCAGCCATTACCGCAGCCATGATAATATTGGCAGTGCCTGTTACGCTTGGTTCATCTAACAACAAATGGTCTCCAATTAGATCGCCGGCCCTTAGCTCAAAAAAGGATTTGTCTTCATTATAATCAAACTGTGCACCCAGTTTTTGAAAACCGATAATGTGTGTATCCAGCCGTCGCCGGCCAATTTTATCCCCACCCGGTTTAGGCACATACGCTTTTTTAAATCTTGCAAGCATAGGCCCTGCAAGCATTACACTGCCTCTAAGCCGGCCTGTCTTTGACCTAAACTGGTCGGAAGCGAGGTAATCGACGTCTATATTATCTGCCTGAAAAACGCAGGTGTGTTTGTCTTTTCTATCAATTTTGACACCTAAACCTTCGAGTAGCTCTATCTGTAGGTTTACATCTGTAATGTCAGGAATATTGCTGATGGTAACTGGTTCAGCCGTGAGAATAACCGCTGAGATCACTTGTAGCGCTTCATTCTTTGCGCCCTGTGGCTGTATAGATCCACTGAGTTTGATGCCTCCGGAAACTTCAAATGAACTCATGCGTTGTGGAATTACAAGATTAAAAGAGGTAATTGTAAGTCTGCAAGATGCAAAAAATAAAAAAAACCCGGCGATAAGACCGCCGGGTAATTATGTACTTGTATTAATTAATATCGTTTTTTAGAATATTTGTTCCTGCTATTCCTGTTATCTCCCCTTCCCTGGTTGTTGTTTCGATTATTACGGGGTCCAAAATTCTTACGATACTTCCCGCCGCCGAATTCTTCTCTGATCACTTCTGCTCTGTGTTTCACAAAGGGCCGGTTGTTGAATTCGAGTTCTCCCTGGGTGATGGATGCCAGTTCTGTCTGAATATTATCATCATGTACCAATTCTTTGTGCCAGTTACTATAGGTAAGTTTCATATAATAAGCTATAGCATTTGCAAAACCCTGGCGCTTTTCAGCATCATCTTCCTGCAGCGCTTTATCTATCACTATTTCGATGTTTTTACCGAGATGGTTGTATTTGGGATAGCGTTTAGGGTAACCTAATACTTCAGGCTTGGCTTTTAATGTTTCCCGCGTAGGTATCGGATAGGGACTATCTACATCCAGTTTGAAATCACTAATTAAGAAAAGATGGTCCCAAAGTTTGTGTCTAAAATCTTCAACATTCTTTAGGTGCGGATTTAAAAATCCCATCAGTTCAATTAACGCATAGGCGTTTTTTTGCCGCTTCTCGCGGTCTTCAATAGTTAATACATACTCCACCATTTTTTGGATATGGCGCCCGTATTCCCTTATTTCAAGGTGGTTTCGGGTAGTATTGTACTCCATGTTCTCAACGTTTTCCATACAGCAAATGTATCATTTAAAAATGTAGAGAGCAAACAGGTTTGTTTTCCGGAGGTTTATTACGCCTCATCAAAATTGAATTTGTAGCAATTGGAGCGTCAAAATCAATGATTTTATCTTCTTCGTTTACCCATTGAAGAATTGAGGAGGTTTGTGCGGACAAACCAAAAAGACGCCAGCGCACCACCTGTGTCGGCGGCCCAGTCTAACAAGTCGAAACTACGTCCGGGTATAAAGTATTTTTGAATAAATTCAATCGCTAATCCCCAAAATATCGCAGCTAATGTAATACAAACTATATAGTAGATTTTTTTTGCATCAGGAATTTTAATCCTGAAAAAGGGAAAGCTAAAAAGAAATACCAGGCCACCAAACATCCCCGCATGAACCCATTTGTCGAAATAAATATCATTTAGCCACCCTACCGTTGGTATATCGTCTCCCGGAAGACAAGTCAGCAATATCACAATAAAAAACCAGGCAATGCCTGGTAAAAATTTGATTAGATGAACTTTTGTCATTCCATATTCTTTTAAGCAACCACTTTTTGATAGGCTTCGGCGTCCATCAAGCCTTCTACATCAGCCGGGTTGTCTACTTTCATTTTTATCATCCAGCCATCGCCGTAGGGGTCCGTATTTACTTTTTCCGGCTCCGACTCCAGGAGAGGATTAATTTCTGTAATAGTGCCAGATACAGGTAGAAACAGATCGCTCACCGTTTTAACTGCTTCCACAGTTCCAAAAACACTTTCAGACGAAATCGATTTCCCCTTCGTTTCTATTTCCACGTATACAATATCGCCTAATTCATGTTGAGCAAAATCTGTAATCCCTACTGTAGCAATATCTCCTTCCAAAGAAACCCATTCGTGATCTTTTGTGTATTTCAAATTACCAGGATAGTTCATAAAGACATTTTTATGTAAATAAAGTTTTGGTGTGCAAATTAATATTAAATCTTATTGAAAAATGTTTCATTTCACCATATGTATTTGCATATGAATGTCTTTAAGTGGCCTGTTGTTTTCGTCTTTAGGGGCATTAGCTATTTTCTCCACAACGTCCATTCCGCTCAATACTTCACCAAAAACGGTATAATTCATATCCAGAAACGGGGCGCCGCCGCTGGTTCTATAAAAGGTCCGGTGGCTTTCCGGTATTTTAATGTTAAAGCGTTGTTCCACCCGGTTTAATTCCGCATTTGTAAAAGTTTGGCCATCAACAATATAAAACTGGGTGGAGCTGCTAGCCTTTTGGGGGTTGATATCGTCCGCCTCCCTGGCTGCAGCCAATGCACCTCTTTTGTGAAAAAGGGTCGTATCAAATTCTGCTGGAATATTATATTTTAATGAACCCTCCCCTAGCAATGCGCCAGGCTTTGCATATTTGCTTTCAGGATCCCCGCCTTGTATCATGAAATTACTTACGACTCTGTGGAACAGCAGACTGTCATAAAAATTATTCCTTACGAGTTTAATGAAGTTGTCTCTGTGTTGTGGCGTTTTATCATAGAGAAGTAAGGTGATGGTACCTGAATCAGTAATAATTTCTGCTTTAGCCGGGCCCTTGGGGGCATCAGTTGATTGGCGGGTGGCAGTGCATGCTGCCAAAAAAATAATCAATATGAAATAAAGGCTGTTTTTCACTACGTTTATGAATTTTTGAAAGGATCGCCGATCCCTTCGAAATATAGCAATATATGATCTTTTAAGAAATTTTCCTGTTCAAAAGCATTGTAACCAGGTAAAGGCTTTAATTGCTTAAAATGTGGCCACCCATCAGGGTCGCGACCCTCGATTTTGTAATAGTCACTTTGAGAAAGGAGGGAACAAACCGCTACGTGCATAAGATCCTGTTTCTGCTCTTTGGAAAACTTTTTTTTGAAATTTCCAATTTCCTGTATTCCTATCAAAAATAAAATGGCTTCAACGTCGGGTTTTTTTCCAAACCTCTCCATGAACTTTTCTTCAAGTTTCCACCACCTTAGTTGTAAATCATCTTTGGCCTGCAACATTTTGCAAATTTAATTTAAAAACAGAACTCCACTATGCGTGCGAACGAATGAAATGATCAGCTGCAGCGCTGAGGAGTTGAAAGTACATTGTTATATTTGCTGCCTGAATAAAAACAGGGTTCACTCTTTCAATATGCTACAGGTAAATTATATAAAAAGCAATCGCGATAAAGTTTTAGCAAGGCTACAATTGAGAAACTTTTCAAATCCTGAAATCATAGACAATATTATTCAACTTGAAGAAGAACGCAGGTCCCTGCAGCTCAAAAATGATGAAACCCTGGCTAAGATCAATGCAACATCTAAGGAAATCGGTAGGTCTATGGCCGGAGGGGACAAAGCCAATGCAGATAGTAAAAAGGATGAGGTAGCAGCATATAAAATCTCTTTAATGCCAGTAAGTGAAAGATTGATTTTAGTGGAAAATGAACTGCATAAGTTTTTGGTGACTTTACCAAATCTTCCCCACGAAAGTGTTCCGCCGGGAAATTCCCCGGAAGAGAATATCATAATAAGACAAGGCGGCAAAATAAAAGAATTGCCTGTGAACGCTCTTCCTCATTGGGAGCTCGCCAAGAAATACGATCTTATACATTTTGAACTGGGGAATAAGGTGACAGGCAGCGGCTTTCCTTTTTATAAAAATAAAGGTGCAAAACTGCAACGTAGCCTTATCCAATATTTTTTAGATTACAATACGGCCGCCGGATATATGGAATACGAGCCGCCGTTACTGGTAAATGAGGCAAGCGCTTTTGGTACTGGACAACTTCCGGACAAAGAGGGGCAAATGTATTTTGTCAATGAAGACAATTTGTACCTGATACCAACAGCGGAAGTTCCTATAACTAATATCTACCGCGATGAAATTTTGAAGGAAAATGAACTTCCAGTTCGTATGACAGCGTACACACCCTGTTTTAGAAGAGAAGCAGGCAGTTATGGAAAAGATGTCCGGGGTCTAAACCGGGTACACCAGTTCGACAAAGTAGAAATAGTGCAAATTGCCCACCCTGATTATAGTTATAATCTTTTCGAAGAGATGGTTACCCACGTTGAAAATCTTCTAACCGCTCTTGAACTGCCGTACCGGATTCTGCGGCTTTGTGGTGGGGACATGGGTTTTACCTCTGCGCTTACTTATGATTTTGAGGTGTATAGCGCCGCTCAGCAAAAATGGCTGGAAGTAAGCTCTGTAAGTAATTTCGAGACTTTTCAAAGCAACCGCCTTAAAATTCGCTTTAAAAATGGTGAAAACAAGACGCAACTTGTGCATACTTTAAATGGCTCTTCTCTTGCTTTACCCAGGATTGTAGCCGCCTTGTTAGAGAACAATCAATCGGAAAAAGGAATACAATTACCCATCGCCCTTCAGAAATATTTTGGCGCCGAAATGATTAGTTGATGTTAATTATTCATTAAGCATTAAA
>JBDSPQ010000109.1:0-3409 GCA_039930305.1 Ginsengibacter sp.
TTATTTCCAAAACAAATGGCGGCTGTGAATAAAGCATTGTCTATTGATAATCGTCTTGGCGAGGCGCACATTTCCCTTGCCGTTTCACTGATGCTGAACGAATGGGATTGGGTAAACTCTGAAAAGGCATTTAAAAAAGGGCTCGAATTAAATCCAACATATGCCACCGGCCATCACTGGTATGCTGAATGGTTCTTGTTCCGCGGAAAAGCCAGGGAAGCTTTCGAAGAAATATCAACAGCTTCAGAGTTAGATCCCATGTCGCAGGGAATTTTGAAGGACAAGGGAATATTTTACTATTACACCGGGCAGTACCATCTTGCGCGGGATATGGGAATGATGACGCTTGAGATCGAGCGTAATTTCGCACCTGCCTTCAGGCTCTTATCACTGGCTTTCCAGGGCCAGGCAAAGTACGATGAGGCTATTGAATACAACGATCGCTGGGGCCAGCTTACTGGAAATACTATTAAGACAGAGGTAGCACTGGCAGATATTTACGCTAATGCTGGCAGGAAACAAGAAGCGGAAAGTATTATTGAAAAATTGACCATAAAAGATGTCTTTACATCAAATGATTACCGCGGTATGGCGCAGGTACAAACCGCTTTAGGAAATCACGACGCAGCCATAAACTGGCTGATAAAAAGCTACGAACAACATGAAGAATCTTTGTGCAGCCTGCTGGTAGATCCCAAGATGGATCCTTTGCGGGAAGAACATCGCTTCATCAAATTGTTAAAAGATGTGCGCCTGCTTTCATGATGTGTCATATATTCCTGATAGACTTAAAAAGTTATCGTTGATTTATTTTTTTTTAAAAGGCTTTTGCATGAACAAAGGTTTTATTATTTTAGAAAAAAAATAATTATGACCATAGAAGAAATTGCCACTCAGCTTGTAGAGCATTGCCGCAAGGGTGAATTTAAAAAAGCACAAAAAGAATTGTTTGCAGATAATGCTGTAAGCATAGAACCGGAAGCCACACCAGCGTTTGAGAAAGAAACAAAGGGTTTATCCGCTATAATGGAAAAGGCGGACAAGTTCGATTCGATGGTAGAAGAAATGCATAGCATGGACGTATCTGACCCGCTGGTGGCCGACAATTCTTTTGCCTGCACTATGACTTTGGATGTAACCATGAAGGAGCGTGGCCACATGATTATGAAAGAATTGTGTGTGTATGAAGTGAAAGATGGGAAAATCCTGAAAGAAGAATTTTTCATGTGATTTTACAGGCTTCGGTTTTTCGCCTACCCTGATAAGAAAAAGATGAAGGCCCGGAAATAGGGCTTGCGTCAGTCTATTTCACCACCTTATTGGGCTCACAATTTTCCTGTTCAATTTCTTTTTCTTTTTCGATGTGCTGCAGACTTTTGTTTTCTTCGTGCACCTCGATGGTTTTAGCAAAAAGCGTGTATTCATTAGGGTCTATTCTGCTTCCAAACTGGACGGCCCAGGCCTTTGTGAATTCCGCACCAAAATATAAAATGAAGGAGGAATAATACACCCAAACTAATAAAACGACCAGAGAGCCGGCAGTGCCGTACGTGCCACCGATATCACTTTTTGTTATGTAAAAAGTTATGGCGAATTTACCCAGCATAAAGAGAATAGCTGTGGCCAGCGAACCGGCAAATACATCTTTCCATTTAATCTTTGCATCCGGCAACACCTTGAAAATAACACCGAATAGTGCCGTAACTACCGCCAGCGTAATAGCAATATTAATAACGTAAAATACCGGCACGGTGATGCCCGGAAAATATTTGGTGAGTCGTCCGCTGATGCTTTCTACAATGGCAGTAACGCCAAGGGATACCAGCAATAAGAATCCGAGACTGGCAATAACCCCAAACGAGAGTAGCCTTGTTTTTACTAAAATCCACCAACCCGCTGTTGGCTTTCTGCGAAGGCCCCAAATCATATTGATTGAATCCTGTATTTCAGCAAAAACAGTCGTGGCGCCCACCAGCAGCGTGATAACGCCAATAATTGCCGCCACATGGCTTTCTCCACTCAAGCTTGCATTCTTGATAATTTCCTGGATTTGCAGCGCGGCGTCACCGCCTACGAAACTCTTAATTTGCCCATAAATAGTACCTTCTATAGCTTCACGGCCAAAAAATATCCCACACAGAAAAAGAATGACTATCAACAATGGTCCGAGGGAGAAGACGGTGTAATAGGCAAGCGAAGCGCTTAATTTGGGAATCTTGTTGTCTGAAAATCCTTTGAAGCATTTTTTTAAAACTTTCCAGATATTCTTTGCAATCAGCTTTTTTTTCATCAGGTGTTTCTTGATTAACTTTCACGGCAAAGGTAAGCATTCACCCAGTTAAGTACCTGAAAAGCAACTTCAGCAGCAATACCGGTAAACTTCTATACAGCACATTGGTAAATTAGAAAGCGAATTCAAGCTGAAAATTTCCGGCATATTTTTTAGTGTACATTGTGCACAAATTTTTTATTATGAAAATACCATACACTTTAAAAATCAACATTCTTCTACCGGTATTGGCTTGCGCGCTGGTCTTCAACAGTTGCGTTGCGAAGCGATACCTTACTCAATCACAAATGCAAACTGCCACCCTAAGAGAAGACAGCACGCGTATGTCAAACAAGATCCAAAACCTGGAAGGCAATATTGCCACCCTTGAAAACCAAATTAAAGATCTTCAAACAAATATCAACAACCTGAACAGTCAAAATTCGCAGCTTGGACAGCAAACCGCGGAGCAGCAAAATCTGCTAAGCCAAAGTAAGGAAACGCTGGCGCAGCAGCAGCAGAGACTTCAACAACTGCAAAACCTGCTTGCCCAGCAAAAAGCGCAGTCCGACGAGCTTAAAAATAAGATGACAGAAGCGCTAAAAGGATTCAATTCAAACGATTTGTCTGTTTTTCAAAAGGGAGGAAAAGTGTATGTGCGGTTGTCAGAAAATTTACTGTTTCCTTCCGGCAGCGCCGTTGTAAATCCAAAAGGAGTTGACGCTCTTTCTAAGCTCGCGGCTGTGTTGAATTTAAATTCTGATGTCGCCGTAAATATCGAGGGACATACAGACAGCATTCCCATTCGTGGCAAGTTTAAAGATAACTGGGATCTAAGCACTGCAAGAGCAAATTCAATCGTTCGCTTACTGGTCGATAATTATAAGGTAGACCCAACGCGGGTTATTGCTTCTGGTCACAGTTATTTTGATCCCATCGATACCAATAGTACTTCGCAGGGTCGTGCGCAAAACAGGCGGACAGAAATTATTCTTTCTCCGAAACTTGACGAAATGTACAAGCTGCTCGGACAGTAGTATGCTATAAATAATCTTAAACCCCGTTTTAAATTTAACGGGGTTTTTTGTTCAATAAAAAGTTGGCGGGGAGGTGATTCGAAATATAAGTTAGCTGTAGCAG
>JBDSPQ010000110.1:0-6458 GCA_039930305.1 Ginsengibacter sp.
CCATTCAAAAATACCCCCAAATAAATTTTGAACATCTCTATACCCGGCATCTATCAGTTTTTTTGCAATTTGATCGCTGCGGACACCCACCGAACAATACACAATTATTTTCGTGTTCTTACTCAAACTTTGTATCCCTTTGTAGTTAAAATCAGATGCCCCGGTAAAAATGGCATCTTTAATATGACTTACATCGAATTCCTCTTTTTCCCGCGAGTCTAAAAAGACATAGGAAGACTCTTGAGCTGCGGCGTCTGCTACATTTATTTTAGGAATTTTTGAAGAAGTTAACGCTTTGGTGATTATCGTAAACAAACCATTGTCGGCCTTATTGGCTATAGATTTGTTTTTTTCCATTAAAAAAATAATTAGCGTTATACCCGCTATTAAAATGAATGCTACAAGTATTTTAAAAAATCGCCTCACCGTTATTTTTCATTTCGGAATATTAAAAATCGCCTGAGCATTAATAGTCGTTTGCATTGCCACTTCTTCCGGAGATGTGCTCTTCACTTCGGCAACCCTTTGTACTATATATTTTAAGTAACTGCTTTCATTTCTTTTGCCCCGGTGAGGCACGGGAGTGAGATAGGGTGAATCAGTTTCCAAAACAATACTTTTTAAATCAATTGAGTGTACAACAGCTGCGAGTCCTGAGTTTTTGTAAGTGATGACTCCACCGATCCCGACAAAAAAACCCTGCTCAATAATTTCATTTGCGTTTTCAAGTGATCCACTAAAGCAGTGAAAAACGCCCCTTAACCCTCTTCCCTTATACAATTTGATAACGTCGATCGTTTCCTGCATCGCATTCCGGGTATGCAACACCAGTGGCAGGTTATAATGTAACGCCCATTCAGCGTGCATTTTTAGGCTTTCATACTGTTCCCTCTTAAAGGTTTTATCCCAGTAAAAATCAAGGCCGGTTTCTCCTATTGCATAAAAATTTGGGGTTTCCAGCAGTTGCTGCACTTTCGCAAGTTCTTCCAAATAATTTTCCTTAACTGAACAAGGATGTAATCCCGCCATGGGGAAGCACTTGCCAGGAAATTTTTCTCTTAGCGAAAAGATTGCCGCTGTTTCAGAACTATCAATGGCCGGAAGTATAAATGCAGAAACTCCCTCTTCAGTAGCCCTTTCTATCGCCTGATCAATATCTTTTGAAAATTCTTTCAGGTATAGATGTGTATGCGTGTCAATCAAATTCATATATGTCGTCAAAATGAGTATTAAAATTACCATCTAATTTTTATATGCATCCGGATTGAACTCGCCGGGCGAGATAAGTAGTGAGAAGAAAATTGATATACCATTAAACCCGGAACGATCGTTTTTGTCCTAAACGCTCTGCAAAATAATATTTAATCAATCGTACCCTTTTTATGAAAAAGATATCAAAACTCGCAATGGCCTCGGCGATTTCCGCCGTACTCGTCTTTTCATCATGCAAAAAAGATGATTCCATAAAAGACCCGGGAAACTCAGGGCAAGCAGCAACCATAAATGAGGCCACACAAAATGATGCCGAAGCTGAAGCTCAGTATAACGAGCTTTTTAATATTACAATGGGTGTGCAGTCTGCTGATGCAGGAGAAGACGTTGGGATTGGCTCCGGTGCGGACATTATTTACACTGGTAGGACCAACGTGAACGGAAATTATTTGATCGAGACGCCAGATTCAGCCAGATGTTTTACAGTTACCGCTAATCCCCAGGCACTTCATTCTTTTCCAAAGACAATTATTTTGGACTTTGGGACTGGCTGTGTGGGCAAGGATGGCAAAACTCGCAAAGGAAAAATAACGAGCGTTTATACCGGGCCGATGTTTATCCCGGGTAATAAAGTAACCACTACACTTACGGGTTATGAGGTGGACAGCTTCAAAATTGAGGGAAAACAGGTTATTGAAAACACAAGCTCTTCCAATAGTTTTGCCTGGAAAACCGATGTAATCCATGGGAAAATTACCAATACCGTAAAGGGATTTTGGAAAATGTGGGTGAGTTCAAAAACCCATACACGGAGTGAAGGAAACGGCACACCATTTTATCCGCGCGATGATGTCTTCCAAATCACTGGTGATGCACATGGATCATCTTCGAATAATAACTCGTGGACAGCGGAAATAACTGACCCTTTAATTAAAAAAAATGGGTGCAGGTGGCTCTCGAAAGGGGTAGTAAGTATATCAATAAATAATAATAAAGGACTCCTGGATTATGGTAGCGGTGATTGTGATAACAATGCCACCATAACCGTAAATGGGGTTTCTCACGATATTATCCTGCATAAATAAAATTGTTGTTGATTTGTTAAAAACTATTTATTAACTTCACGACAGTTTTCATAGGGTACGGATTAAAAACGGGCCTGGGTATCTACCCAGGCCCAATTTTTTTAGTAATACTAAGGAATTGTTAGCTTTTTAAACTGGTAACCGCGACCGTTATAGTAGGCAAGTATTTTTGGAAGCACTTCCCTCAACTTTCCAAAGGCTTTTAAACTATCGTGGAAAACTACTATAGAGCCAGGTTTCACATGATTGACCACATTTAGATAACAGTGCTCTGCTGATAACTTTTCGTCAAAATCGCCACTCAGCACACTCCACATCACTGGCTTTAGATTTAGAGAAGATTCCCTTAACACCTTTAGCTGGAATTTTGTGATGCGTCCATATGGCGGACGGAAAAGATCCGAATCTATAACTTCCGCAGCTTGCGAAATATCAGTAATGTAATCCTTGTCCTTAACTTTCCATCCGTTCAGATGCTGGTAAGTATGGTTGCCCGGTTTGTGCCCTTCAGCAATCATTCTCTGGTAAAGGTCGAAATGGTTTTTTACATTTTTTCCTATACAAAAAAATGTTGCCAGTGCATCGTATTGTTTTAATTGATCCAAAACAAACGGTGTCACACCCGGACTTGGCCCATCATCAAAAGTCAGGTATATTATTTTTTCAATTGTTTTTATGTCCCAGGTACATCCGGGATAAAACTTTCTAAGCAGGAATGGAGATTTTACGAGGTAAAACATGACAAGGTTTAACTATTGGATCTGTTTTGAATTCCATGAGAATGAAATTGAAATTAAATAGTTTTCATGGGTTTTAAGTATTTCGCGGGCGTTGCCATAACATTTCGTTTGTTGAGAAAATTTTTACTTTTAGTTTTTTAGATAAAGGTATCACTCATGCTAACATAATTATCTTTGCGACATGAGCAGAACAAGAGTACGATTTGCACCAAGCCCAACAGGAGGGTTGCATTTGGGCGGCATCAGGACAGCATTATATAATTATCTTTTTGCAAAACAACATGATGGAGATTTTGTGTTAAGGATTGAGGACACTGACAAGGAGCGTTTTGTAGAGGGCGCGGAAAAATACATCCTTGATTCGCTCACATGGTGTGGTATCCTGCCTCATGAGGGTCCACATAACCCCGGCGAATTTGGCCCATACCGGCAGAGTGAAAGAAAAGATTTGTATAAGAAATTTGCCTTGCAACTGGTAGATAACGGACATGCTTATTATGCTTTCGACACACCGGAAGAAATAGAAGCACTTCGTGAAAAATTAAAAGCACAGGGGAAATCGAATCTTCAATATGGCCATCATGTGCGCCTGGATATGAAAAATTCTCTTTCGCTTTCGGAAGAGGAAACCCGTGCCCTTATTGCAGCAGAATTTCCGTACGTAATCAGAATAAAAATCCCGAGGGATGAATTTGTTTCATTTAAAGATATGATACGTGGTGATATAGAAATGGATACTAACGGCATTGATGATAAAGTGCTATTGAAAGCAGATGGCATGCCTACGTACCACCTCGCCGTGGTGGTAGATGACTACCTGATGAAAATAACGCATGCCTTTCGCGGAGAGGAATGGCTGCCGAGTGCTCCCGTTCATGTATTACTATGGAAATATCTCGGCTGGGAAAAGCATATGCCTCAATGGGCGCACCTACCGCTTATCTTAAAACCCGACGGTCATGGAAAACTCAGCAAACGTGATGGTGAGCGCCTCGGATTTCCTGTTTTCCCGGTGGGTTGGACCGATCCAAGGTCTGGGCAATTTCAGCAGGGGTTTAAAGAGCTTGGCTTTTTGCCCGAAGCTTTTATTAACATGCTCGCTTTGCTGGGCTGGAACGCCGGCACGGAACAGGAAATTTTTTCTTTAGAAGATTTGCAACAGCAATTTTCTATTGAGCGGGTACATTCAAGCGGCGCGAAGTTTGATTTTGACAAAGGAAAATGGTTCAATCATGAATGGATAAAAAAATCAACGACCAAAAAGTTGCTTCCTGGCATAAAAGCATTTTTTGAGCAAAAAAATATCGGTATCACCGATGAAAAAACGTTCACTAAAATTGTTGATCTTGTAAAGGACCGCTGTACATTACTTGCAGATTTTTGGGATCAATCTAAATTTTTCTTCGCAACACCTGAAATGGACGACCTGGAATCAATTAAACCAAAATGGAATGACACCAAAAACGTTTTCTTTAGTGAGCTCATTCGCAATTATCAATTAGCGAATAACTGGACAGCACAAGATGCAGAAACAGCGTTTAAAGAAATAGCTTCAGTTCACAGAATTAAGCCGGGCGAATTAATGCTTCCTTTAAGGATAATGCTTGTTGGTGGCAAATATGGCCCTGGTGTATTTGAAATTTCATCTATATTAGGGAAAGAAGAAACCATAAAAAGAATAAAGCATACCTTATCATTATTATCGCCAGCATAAATCTGAAAAGCATAAAGTGAATGCCTGAAAAAAAAGAAAGACCTGTAAGGGTACTAGTAGCAAAAGTTGGGCTGGACGGGCATGACCGGGGAGCAAAAGTTATTGCCACTTCTCTGCGGGATGCGGGAATGGAAGTAATATATACCGGTCTTCGTCAAACTCCGGAAATGGTGGTGAATGCTGCTTTGCAGGAGGATGTGGATGCCATCGGGGTGAGTATTCTTTCAGGCGCTCACAATACGGTGTTCCCACGGATCTTAAAACTGTTGAAAGAAAAAAACATGAACGACGTTTTACTAACGGGGGGTGGTATAATTCCTGACGAGGACATGAAAGAATTAAATGCGCAGGGCGTAGGCAAATTATTTTCACCAGGCACGAACACCGCAGATATTGCCAATTATATTAAAGACTGGGTACGTAACAATCGAAGTTTTTAATCCTTTATCTTCAATGTTATTTTTTTCCAACACAATTTTTTGAATATGCCTGGAACGTTGCTGACGACTCTGCAAGATGAAATTTTTATCATCACTATCAATAGGCCTGATAAATTGAATGCACTCAATAAGCAGGTTTTACAAGAACTCGATGCAGCAATAGAAGAAGTGTACACGAATGAGGCAATAAAGGCTGCGATAATTACAGGCGAGGGAGGAAAAGCTTTCGTGGCGGGCGCTGATATCGCTGAATTCCTGGAGGTGAATGATGATGAAGGCGCCGCTTTCGCAAAAAGGGGGCAAGATATTTTTTTCAAAATAGAAAATGCGCCTAAACCAATCGTTGCGGCGGTGAATGGCTTTGCGCTCGGCGGTGGATGCGAATTGGCTATGGCTTGTCACTTCCGGCTGGCGGGTGAAAATGCAAAATTTGGGCAGCCCGAAGTAAATCTTGGGATTATACCAGGCTACGGCGGTACCCAGCGTTTAACCGAACTCGTTGGAAAGGGAAAAGCAATGGAAATGATGATGTCCGGAGCGATGATTGATGCACACGAAGCAAAAATGCTTGGACTGGTAAACTATGTAATACCAACTGAAAAGCTCATCGAAAAAACCGTTGAATTGGTAAAAATTATTATATCTAAATCCCCAGCAGCACTTACCAAAATAATTACAGCAGTAAATGCCGTGCACAACTATTCCATAGACGGCTTCGCAGAAGAGATTAAATTGTTTGGAGAAGTATTTGCGTCAGGTGATAAAAAAGAGGGAACTACTGCTTTCGTTGAAAAGCGTAAACCGGTATTCAAAGGAAAATAATTTAGTAAAAGACGCGGATCGTTTTTACAAATCTTCCCTGGTAATATTTATTGTAGTCGGTAATCGTAACTCCATAGGCTTTTCCGGATGTCGAATGTATAAAGCGCAGCCCGGAATCATCGTTGGAAATTACTATACCCATATGCCCGATCACCCTTTCCGTACTATCAGTTCCGGTAAATAAGATAAGGTCACCTTTTTTGCTTTCAGCTATTGGAATTTCGGTTCCTGTATTTTCAAATTCCCTGGAAGAACGAGGCACTTTGATGTCATAGTGATTAAAAACATACGTGATAAAACCTGAACAATCAAAACCAACTGAAGGATCTGTAGAACCGTATTTGTACGGCACGCCAATGAGCGTTTCAGCATAAGATACAAGTTTACCAGGGGTTGCCTTATCGGTCACTACCACCTCTACATGAGGCAGCGTATCTTTTATTAC
>JBDSPQ010000111.1:0-3751 GCA_039930305.1 Ginsengibacter sp.
ATCATATTGAAGTGCAAGCATTGTCGCCCATGACTGCCCCGAATGAAATGGCAGAAAATATAGATTCGGTATTAGAAAAGCTAAGGAGAGATTCCATTTACCTGCGTATGTTCAGAGACGCCTTTGGCAGTAAGCTGGTAAACAGTCAACGAATGCTAAAGGCGCTGTCGCAATTTGTTGGCTCCTTGGTTTCCGCGGATTCGAAATATGACAAAGTAACGAAAGGTGAAGAAGTTTTTAATTCAGCTGAAGCACGAGGTTATGAAATCTTTAAGGCGAACTGCACTAACTGTCACAAGGAACCATTATTCACCGATAATTCATTTCGAAATAACGGTTTAGCTGTAAACGATTATCTGAAGGATTATGGGAGAATGCGCATAACAGGAGAGCCGGCAGATTCTTTAAAATTTATGGTGCCTACCTTGCGTAATGTATCGGTTACTTTTCCTTACATGCATGATGGACGGCTTTATTCACTCTATAATGTGGTAGATCATTACCGGCAGGGGATTCAGGTAAGCCCCACACTTGATTCGTCACTGCGGAACGTAAAGCCATTTACAGAAGATGAAAAGCAAGATCTTGTTTATTTCCTTCACAGCCTGAATGATACTTCTTTTCTTAAAAATAAAAGATTTTCTCAGCCTTAATTTTCCTTTCCTTTTCGGTAAATATTATACAAGTAAATTTGGGCTTTTTAAAATCTAACATTTGAGCAGCATAAAAAAATTGGCGGGCCAAACGATGTGGTATGGAGCAAGTTCTATCGCTGCAAGATTTTTATTTTATTTATTAACGCCTTATCTCACACTCACCCTAAGCAGTACAGGCTATGGTGATATGAGCATTGTTTACGCCACCATTCCTTTCCTGAATGTAATATTTACCTACGGAATAGAGACGGCATATTTCCGCTTTGCTTCGCGGGAAGGTTTTGGCGAAAATATTTACAGCACTGCTACTATCTCTATTATTTGCAGTACGGTACTACTTACCGTCATTCTTCTTGCATCACAATCGTCCCTGGCGCATTTGCTGCGGCTGGACAATCATCCCGAATTCATTACGTATGCTGCATTGATAATTGCTTTTGATACCCTCGCTACATTACCATTTGCAAAATTGCGGCTTGAGGGGCGGCCGCGGAAATATGCCGTCATAAGAATTACAACGATTATCCTGCAAATCGCCATTACCTATTTCTTATTATCTGTTTGCCCTTCCATAGCAAAGGAAAATCCCGATGGTTTTATTGCTACGTTTTATTCCAAAGATTATGGCGTTGGTTACGTGATCATTGCTAATTTATGCGCTTCCGTTTTGGCATTGCTTTTACTTTACAAAGAATTTTTCTCCTTTGAGTTGAAATTTAGCCGGAAAATCTGGGGAGCCATGATCGTCTATTCGCTGCCGTTATTGGTGGCTGGCTTTGGCGGCATGGTCAATGAAACTTTTGACCGCATCATGCTTACCTGGCTTGCTCCGGTTTCTAATTTAGCTGCCGCAAAAGAACAAGTAGCCATTTATTCCGGGTGTTATAAACTTTCGATTCTCATTACGCTTTTTATCCAGGCATTTAGAATGGGTGCAGAGCCATTCTTTTTCAAACAGGCGGAAGGTCAGAATCCGCAGAAGGTCTATGCACGGGTAATGAAGTTTTTTGTGATTACCATTACCTTGATGTTTCTCGTGGTATCCATGTATATTGATATCTGGAAATATTTTTTAGGAAAAGAAATTTATTGGACAGGGCTGAAAGTAGTCCCGATACTTCTGCTTGCAAATATGTTCCTCGGTATTTATTACAACCTTACCATTTGGTATAAAGTAACTAACAAGACAATGGCCGGCGCTTATATCACTTTGATTGGCGCAGCAATTACCCTCATAATAAATTTTCTTTTTATTCCCGTTATTGGCTATATGGCATGTGCCTGGGCTACTTTCTTTTGTTATGGAAGCATGATGGTAATATCCTATTTATGGGGCCAGAAGGTTTATCGTGTACCTTATGCATGGAAAAAACTTTGTGCCTACATGGTCATCGTGGTATTGTTGTATTTTATCCATTCCGCTATTACTCACTTTGCCAATGGTGCTGTCGTCAGCTTTTCTGTAGCTACGATGTTGGTTCTGCTATATGTGTGGTTTATCACACAGGTGGAGCGTAAAGAATTTCAAAAATTTCCTGTTGTAGGTAAATATTTCTAAAGGTGTCTGGCCACTGCAGTGGCCTGAAACCTTTAGACACCTTAACCGAACTTATCAAAACAAGTTCGCCACTATTTTATCTTTAAGAATTAAATCTTGCCTAAGATCATTTAATGATAAATTCATTAATTCCATTGCAAGTTCTTTATTACATAATGTGCCATTGCGATATCCATTATAGTCAGGATAAGAAGAATAGGGCCAGTCTTTAAGATCGTTTACGAGCTTTGCTTGAAGTGGATTTTGATGAATATAATGAAAGCAGGCTAAAAAGTAGTCCGTCGGACGTATTCCATTTTTCGTTTCCTGAAAATCTGACAAGCACTTTCCCTGCGTTTTCTTTTGAAATAAATTGCCTGTTGCATTATTTTGATTGTTTATCGCCTTTGTATAAGAACTCAAAGTTTGACCGATGGCTTTCGAAAGATTTTGAAGATGAGTTTCTTTTTCATTTAAAACAAGATTAATGCAGGCTTCGTCATTTGGCTTTATCATTAAATGAAAATGATTCGGCATTAAACAATAACAAATTATTTCACAATATTTCAGCCATTCATTCCTTATTTTTTTAAGAAAAAAAAGATAATTGCCTTCGTTAAAAAAAATAAGTTGCTTATCGTTTCCACGATTGTAGATATGATATACCTGGTTGTTAAAAAAATGCATAGAATGATTTTGATAATCGAGTAGGTGCCTGGCCACTTCAGTGGCCTGACACCTGCTTTTTGTTATGATATACCTGATTGTTTGAAAAATGCATTAATATTATTTAAATAAGTGCATACCGTTAAGATACTTGAAGCCCTGTTTTTTACAAAGCATTAGGCGATATTTTTTAAAAGGAATATGACTGTAGAGGCTGAAGATTTGCAGGTGTTTGCAGGTGTCAGGCCACTCTAGTGGCCAGACACCTACATCTGCAAATTCGCAGCAGCACTTTCCCTATCTCCATTTATCTTTATCACCTTCCTGTTTTGAAAGAATTTTTAAGAAAAATATTATCCCCGCTATTGACCCGGATGGCTTCGCAGGCATCGGCACCTGACAAAGCAGAAGTGTTCAAATCACTGAGCAGGCTGCTTCGTAGCTTGAAGAGAGGTTACCATAGACGGGGAGTTTCACTAGAGGTTGACTTTACCAACAGTCCTTTTATCATTTTCAGTGATCAGCATAAAGGCAATCGCGATCACGGTGATGATTTTGCAGGGAATGATAAAAATTATCTCGCGGCACTGGATTATTATTACAGCAGCGGTTTCTCGTTTATCAACCTGGGCGACTGTGAAGAGCTATGGAAATATAAGCCGGCTGAGGTAATATCAAAAAATGTAATTCCCTTGCAGTCAGAAGCCAGATTTCATAGCATTGGCAAATACTACCGGACCTTCGGCAATCATGACATTACCTGGAAAGATAAGTTGGAAGTGCATATGTGGTTTAAGAATATTTTTAAAATGCCGTTGCCTGTTTACGAGGGAATTTTATTAAGAACTCACATCAACGAAAAACCACTTTCCGTTTTTATGACACATGGCCA